>JAFYOJ010000089.1 GCA_017560225.1 Clostridia bacterium | reverse complement strand
GAGTCAAAGAATTGAGCTCATCAAGTAAATGTGTTGTAATATTCAGTTTTGAAGGTACGATAGTCGGGAAACCGACCGTATCTTAAAGGATTTCGGTGGCGATGATGAAGAGGGTACACCTGTTCCCATTCCGAACACAGCAGTTAAGCTCTTCGATGCAGACGATAGTTGGACGGCGACGTCCCGCGAAAATATGTAGCCGCCGAATCTATATTCCTCAATAGCTCAGTCGGTAGAGCGTTCGGCTGTTAACCGAAATGTCGTAGGTTCAAGTCCTACTTGAGGAGCCAAAAACCATTCAAGTCATATGCACCTTTAGCTCAGTTGGTAGAGCAACTGACTCTTAATCAGTGGGTCCCGGGTTCGAATCCCTGAAGGTGCACCACAGACTTGGATGGTTTTTTTATGTTTAAAAATAAGTCAAAAGCGATCGCCTGTAAATTTTTATAACAAATGTGCTATAAATGAACATTTAAAAACGGAATAAATGGTAGCTTATCGGTAATACTTTCTAGCAGAGAAGGAGTGCCGATTTTGAAACGCTTACCTAGTTTGCGTCAGAATGCTTGCGGAGAATATGTTCGTATAGCCAGAAATACTTATAAACGGCGTCATTATGCTAAGATGACCCAGGCGGATCTTGCTGCTCGGTTGCAGCTCAAAGGCCTGGATTATTTTGATCGATTGACGGTTTGTCGGATAGAGACAGGGGTTCGCCAAGTTTCAGATATAGAACTTATATATTTGGCAGCCGCGTTAGATGTTTCTGTTCAGTATTTATTATATGGTCCGTGTGATCAACTTCCCTGTTTTGATACCATAGCACCCATTGTTGCAGATGGGGAATGATATAAAAAAGTTGTTTATAAACAAAGAAAAATATTGACTTTTTGTAAACATGAGTATATAATGCATATGATATTTAGCATATAGAGTTTAGGAGGTTTGTGCTATGAAGAAGATTTTAGCGATTGCGGCATTTGTATTGACGATGGCGTTGGTGCTTAGTTCATTTATGATGCCAGCAGCAACGACGGCTACCGGTTCTGCGAGTAACTGGTATGTAAGTGCAGGCGGCGAGTTGTCTAATGAAAAGAGCGAAATTTGGGTTATTGATACAGCTACTGTTCACCTTACGAAGAAAGATGGATTTGTACAGAACACCCAAAAGTTAACGGAGTTGATTGGAACTGATGGTAAAGACGGTAAGGGTTATATCAATGTTATTATTGAAGACGGAACTGCGGCGAAGTTTAACTCTTTAGGATTCTGTGTAGTACAGTTGGTGGGTTCCGCAGATACATCTAGTGCTGTTGATCATACCAAAACGACATCAAAGGGTATGAACTGGTATATTCGATCTGAAGAAACTGATGAAAATGGAAGTGCCCTTGTTTATAATAAGACTGTGAGTGGCAGCGATGTATACTATGGTAAGTATAAAGATATTGCAAAAGCCGGTGTCAGATTCTTATTTACCTCTAAAGACGATGGTTTGGTTTATATCCGTAGTAACGGTGTAGGTGCGGGAGATACTTTCCACAACTATGAAGTGACTGCTGCAGAAGGTGTTAAATCTGAAGCGCAATTATCTACTATTGAAGGTGACAATGGTGAAACCGGTGAGGACGGCGTATACGCACGTTTCCATACCAAGACATCTTCTGTTGACTTGAATGTTACCGTTTCCGTAGCATATCCTATGCCGGCTGATTATAATCCTAATGTATCTCATTGGGCAGTTGGTGGTGGTAGTACAATTGTCAGCCAGTCTACTGAATATCTTGCTGTAGACACCGTAACTGTAAAGTTGCCGGCGCAAGGTTATTTGCAGCATAAAGAAAAATTAACAGACTTGATTGGTGCAGACGGTCAAGACGGTAAAGGTTTCATTAACGTTATCGTAGAAGATGGTTCTGTTGCAAAAGCAAAAGAATGTTACGTTCAGATGATGTTGGTTGGTAAAGCAGATCCTACGGTTGCAGTTCCAAATAACGCAGTAACAAACCAAGGATTCTCTTGGTACCTTCGTCCTGATGGAAACGCAAGTCAGAGCAATGGTTACCTGCAAACGCAAGGTAGAATTTGTAATGCAAATGCATCAGGCGCAAATGAGTATGGTCTTTGGGAGAATTTTGGTGCAGAAGGGTTCCGTTTTGCTTTCTCTGCAGACAGCGAAGATCGTGTATTAGCGCGTGGTATTGGTAACGGCATTATCGGCAATGCTTACAAATCCAGCACCAACGACTACACGGGAAATCCGTTCTATAACGTAACGAAGTACTCGCAAAGCGTTAAGATGGCTACAAAGTTAAGTGACGTTCAAGGCGATAATGGCGAAACAGCAGAAGATGGTGTATATTACCGGTTGCATAGCCGTCGTGATAGTGCAACGATGTCATTTACGACAACTGTTGCATATCCTTGCGAAGCACCTGCTGTTTCCACGCCGACCGAAACACCCGTTGCAACGGCTACACCTACTCCTACTGAAGCTCCCACAGGCCCTGTGAACTTGGTACCTGAAGACTTGTTTGCAAGCAAGGAGAAAGCACAACAGTGGTTTGGCGGCACATTGCCGGGAACTTTCTCTGAAGAAAATGGTGAGTATGTTTACAGCGCAACCACCGCATTGAACGGTATTTATACAACACAAGCGCTTCCGGATGGCAGCTTTACGGTAAAGATGAACATTAAGCCTTCTGAATTTGTGAACAGTAAGAATGCCCAGGCTTACAGTGGTATGGGAATTCTTTTGGGACGTAGTGCTGGTGGAAACAATGTGCCTTGGACGAATATCCGTTTTGACGCAGATTATGCTACAAAGACAATGAAATTCTACGTATGGGAGAAGACTTCGAACAACCGAGATATCGTTGCAAAGGAATATGGAACTGCTTGGTATGAGGGTGAGTTCCCGGAGGATATGTGGTTTGAAGTAATTATGGAATTTACTTCCACGGGTACAAAGATTTATTTGGACGGTTATGAAGTGCCTCAAATGACAGATGGCTACACACCGCCTGCAGATTCTTTGGGTCACTTCCCGACGGCGGATGAACTTAAATTTATTGGTTTCTTCCCGTCTGGTGCTAATTACAGCATTAAGAACTTCGAAGTTTACGAAGGTGTAGGTTTACAATTGGGCGCGTTGGCTCCTGAAGCAACAACACCTCCCGCTGCTCCTTCTGCAACGCCCGGTGCGCAGAATAAGCCTACCGGTGACAGTTCCGTTATGATGATCGCTTTGACTGTAGCACTTTGTGCAGGTGGCATCATCGTGTTCTCCAAGAAGAGAAGTCACGCAGCGTAAGGAATCTTATTGAATAATTGATTGTTAGAGGTCTTCTCTTTCTGCTTGCTTGTTTGCAAGGAAGAGAGGGCCTCTCTTTCATCTTGGCAAAGTGATTTGTTTGCGGTAAAATAAACACAGAGAGGATGAGCGATATGTATACGAAACATCAATGGGAAAGTTCGAATCATTATAATTTTAAATATGTTCAGTATTTACCAAAGGATTACGATCCAACAAAGACCTATCCCTTAGTATTTTTCTTGCACGGTGCGGGAGAACGGGGAGACGACTTGGATTTAGCTGTGAATAACAGCTTTATGCGGCACACACGGGAAGAAGGGAAAGAGTATCCTTTCATATTTGTGGCTCCCCAGTGTCCCCATAACAAATACTGGGGCTGTTATATTGAATCCTTGTTGGCTTTTTTGGAAGATATTTGTACCATTTTACCGGTAGATCGAAACCGAATTTACCTAACGGGTCTTAGTATGGGCGGCACAGGTACGTGGCTTCTTTCTATGGCGGCGCCGGAGAAATTTGCGGCGGTGGTACCGGTTTGCGGCAGCGGCATTTATTGGTATGGGGAGGTGCTGGTTGGTACGCCGGTGAAGATGTATCACGGTGATTGCGACGATATCGTGCCTATTCAAGAGAGTATTTCTATGTTGAACTCCATCAATAAGCGAGGCGGACATGCGGAACTGACCATTTGCTACGGACTTGGACATAATGCTTGGGATGTGGCCTATGCCGGCGATGAACTGGTGGATTGGATGATGGAGAAGCGGCTGGGATAGGTGTGATTTTTGGTACAGGCGAAAAAAAATTTACAGGTACCCAAAAAATTGGTACAGAGAGAATTTTTTCTACAGGTACCAAAATGTCTTGCGCTGCGGGGCGTAATCTTGACATTTTACAGGCCTCCATGTTACAATGACTAAGAATTAAATACTTGAAAGGCGTTGACGAAGACCGAAATTACGGTGAATCTCACAGAGAGTCGGGGAAAGGTGGAAGCCCGATAGAGGAAAGTAGTTTCTTGTCCCTTCTGAGCCGGACTGCCGAACAGGTATGAACCTTACTAAGTTGTCCCGCGAATGCTGCGTGAGTGCATAGAAGTTGTGAAGGACTTCGAAGAGTGGCAGAAATGTATCTTTCTGCAATTTGAGTGGTACCGCGAGTGTATGAATTTTCACCCGTCTCAAAGCGTAGGGCTTTGGGACGGTTTTTTATTGGAAGAAGGAGTGGACGTATGCGTTTAACCGGATCAGACATATTGGTAAGAACGTTGATTGAGCAAGGGTGCGATACGGTATTTGGGTATCCCGGCGGTCAGATTCTGCACGTTTATGATAGTTTATATAAATATCAGGATGAAATTCACCACGTGCTGACAGCCCATGAACAAGGGGCTGCCCATGCGGCGGACGGCTATGCCCGAACAACAGGTCGGGTGGGTGTCGTTATTTCCACTTCCGGTCCAGGCGCCACCAATTTGGTAACCGGCATTGCGACAGCCCATTTGGACTCCATTCCCATGGTTGCCATTTGTGGCAACGTGCCCACCAATCAAATCGGAACCGACAGTTTCCAAGAGGTGGATATTACCGGTGTGACACTGCCTATTACCAAACACAACTATTTCGTAGGGGACGTAACGGAGTTGGCGGACGCCATCCGGGAGGCTTTTACCTTGGCACAATCCGGCCGCCCAGGTCCCGTTTTAATCGATATTCCCAAAGACGTACAAATGGCGCTTTGTGACTACGAACCGGCAAGTCCGGTGCAACCTATAAAGCCACAGCCTGCGAAAGAAATTCGTATTCAGGAAGCAGCACGTTTGCTTGAAAATGCACGCAGACCGTTTATTTATTTTGGCGGTGGCGTGGTATCTGCAGATGCCGGTGCGGAATTATTGGCGTTGGCAGAACGTCTGGATGCGCCTTTGGGCTGTTCCATGATGGGCTTGTCTGTACTACCTACGGACCATCCTCGTTTCTTGGGAATGCAGGGGATGCATGGCCATCTGGCCGCTACTCGTGCCATGAGCAATGCAGACGTAATTCTTGCTTTAGGCGTTCGTTTCAATGATCGGGCAACCGGTAACCGAGCCAAGTTCAGTCCCGGTGCCGATATTATTCATATTGATGTAGACGGTTCCGAATTGGCGAAGAATATTGGCATTACCTGCGGTTTGCGGGGAGATTTGCGGGAGACCATGCGTGGACTTTTGGATATTTTACCAGCTGCCAAGAAACCCGTGTGGTGGGACGCCATCGCCACCTACAAAGAGGAGGAGAAAATGTACTGCGATACTCGACCAGGTATGACGCCTAAGAATATTCTTGAAACACTGAATACGTACTTGGATGCAGACACACCGGTGGCCACAGACGTGGGACAGCACCAAATGTGGGCGGCACAGTATTTGCACTTCAAGGCGCCTCGTCGCTTTGTTTCCAGCGGTGGTTTGGGAACCATGGGTTTTGGCATGGGAGCTGCCATGGGTGCGGCTTTTGCCACGGGTAAACGGAGTGTATTGATTACCGGCGACGGCAGTTTCGGCATGAGTTTGCAGGAATTGGCCACGGCGGTTACGTATCAGGTGCCTATGGTGATTTTGATTTTTAATAACGGTGTATTGGGTATGGTGCGTCAGTGGCAGACATTGTTCTTTGAAAAGCATTATTCCGGCACGGTTTTGGAACGGAAAACGGATTTTGTGGCGCTGGCACAGGCTTTCGGGGCCGCCGGTGAGCGGGTGGAAGAGTTGGCGTCTTTGCAGGCAGCTTTGGCGCGGGCGTTCCAAGAGGCGGGTCCTTATGTGATTGATTGTAAAATAGATGCGGATGAGTTGGTGCTGCCCATGCTTCCGCCGGGGGGCAGTATGGACGATTTGATTATGAAGGTGGAGGGTAAAATATGAGTAAATACACGGTCGCAGTATTGGTTCGAAATCAATCGGGTGTGCTCAACCGGGTTACCAGTTTGTTCCGCCGCCGGCAGTTTAATATTAATGCCCTTACGGTGAGTGAGACAGAGTCCAATGAACTTTCCCGTATTACCGTAGTATTTGAGGGAGAGGAAGATTACAAGCAACAGTTGGTGAACCAATTATATAAGTTGCCGGATGTGTGCTCCATTAAAGAGTTTAATTCGGATAATTCCATTAGTTGCGAATTGTTGTTGATTAAATTGGTAAACAGCCCGGAAACTCGGGATGAAATTCGTACGGCTTCCGAGGCGTTTGGTGCGGTGGTGGTGGATTATTCAAAAGACTCTATTATGCTGCGTCTTACGGATGAGTCCCACAAGATTGATGATTTTATCAATTTGATGCGGGAGTACACCATTTTAGAAATTTGTCGCACCGGAAGCGTATCCTTGGAAAAGGGTGGCACAACCATTCGACAGATGATCAATTTTTGAGTGTGGGAAATTGAATACAAAGCAGATTCAGGATACAACTTTAAATTATTTTACCGAGCCACTGACCTATGAAACTAGGCCGTGGCTTTCGCCTGTGCCCCATACCCATCAAGAGTTGGAAGTTGTGTACGTGGTACGTGGTTCTTGCGTTGCGTATGCCAATCAGCATAAAGAAGTGTTGCGAGCAGGGGATTTATTTATTGCCTATCCTAACCAGGTGCATTATTACGAAGATGCCATCTGGGGAGAAGATGAATACGTGTTGCTGATTTTCAATTCTTCTATTTTGTACGAAATGGAAAGCATGATTGTGGGTTATGAACCGGTTCACAATACGGTTCATATTGGAACGGATACGGAGCTTTCAAAGCGGATCCAAGAGATTGCACAAATCAAAGGTTCCTATTGTGATACGAAAGCCCGATATGCCATTGGTACTATGATGATGGAATT
>JAFYOJ010000088.1 GCA_017560225.1 Clostridia bacterium | reverse complement strand
GGTGTTTGTGTTCGTGTTCCTGCTTCGCTTAGGCGGTGCGTTCTAATTGCCCGGGGTACATAAAAATCCCTTTTGTATAGAATGGCGCCGGATTTAAAATGGACACATACGGGCGATTTTTGACGTTTTGTGTCCAGAATCTGCATGAAATCAGTAGGTTTTTGCGTGTTTTGGACACTTTTTCTTGATTTTAAGCCCAATGTGTCCATTGTGTACAGAAATTATGGACACAAACACGCCTTTTTACGACCTGCGTGTCCAGCGCATCCTCTTTTACAACAACACTTCCTTGTTGGTTCCGTAGAAAATGTCCGATCTTCCGGCCAGCAGTCGGAATAAATCTTCCATGCGCACCCAATAATCCGATTCGATGTCCATTTCGTAGGAATGGCCCCAAATATAGAGAATTTGCGGTGTGTCAGGTGTCAGCGCCACGAACTTCTGTGCCAGATCCATCATGGTATCCCATTCCATATCATGTACCGTGGGATTGAAACGATGCAAATACGTCTGGGGATCAAAATTGTGGGTGCTGGTAATGGTACGGGCGTACTGAATGCCGGTTTGTGTGCGAATAATTTCTGCTACACGGTCATCATTGTTCACGCCGCCACCGGGATAGGCCATGCCTACAACTTCGTAACCGGCCAATTCGGATAACTTCAATCGATCTTGCTCCACTTGCCGCACCACTTCTTCGTCGGACACAAGGGGCAGGTGGGGGTGGGTCAGTGTGTGGGCCGCAATTTCGTGGCCTTCATATACATAAGGCACATCTTCCGGGCGGATTTTGTAGTGGGCAATCTTTTGGGTGTGAAAGGGTAAAATGCCTTCTCGACCCAACAATTCTGAATTCAAATTAAAAGTACATTTTAAATTATATTTGTTCAATAATTCAATGAGATGAATGTCTTGAATAACGCCATCGTCATAGCTGAACGTAACAGCTTTCATCTTACCGGAATGCTTGAAGTTCGTCATAGATTCTACCGCCTATTCGTACAAAGTTGAGTTTAGTATAGCACAAGAAAAAACATTTGAACAGAATAAAGTGCTGTGCTATAATCGGGGCATCTGAAACAAGGAGGCGCTTGGATATGGCGGAGAAAGTAGTTTTGATTTTAGTGGACGGAATGCGTCCTGACGGTATGATGCAATGCGGAAACGATTATGCAAAAGAGATTTTACGCAAGTCCACCTATTCATTAAAGACACAGACGGTGATGCCCTCTGTAACCCTTCCTTGTCATATGTCCTTGTTCCATAGTGTTGGACCGGAACGCCACGGCATTTTGACCAATACGTACACACCCCAAGTGCGACCCATTGACGGCTTGTTTGATCAATTACATAAATATGACAAGAAAAACGGTTTCTTCTATACATGGGAAGAACTGCGCGACTTGGGAAGACCCGGCAGCATCGATACGGCTGTATTTCACAATTTGCATACGAGAAGCGGTGTAGATAAGAGCATTACGAAAGAAGCAATCGACTATATTCAGACACAAAATCCTGATTTTGTATTTCTTTATTTAGGCGAGACAGATGAAGTGGGTCACGTACACGGATGGATGGGACCTGAATATTTGAATTGTGTCAGCGGTGCATTGGATTGCGTGAAGACGTTGGAGGAAAATATTCCTTCTGACTATACCATCATTCTAACCGCAGACCATGGCGGCCACGGTCGGTGTCACGGAACGGATCTTCCGGAAGATATGACTACGCCTCTTTGCATTTGGGGACCGAAATTTGAAGCGGACAAAGAAGTGGAGGGCCTCTCTATTAAAGATATCGCCCCCACGGTTGCCGCATTGTTGGAAGTGCCTTCTGCTAAGGAGTGGGAAGGCAGAGTTCTATAAGATTAGTTTTTCTTCTTTTTTGAAATTTTAACCAGTTCATACCGTTCGTCGCACAGTTTTGCCACATCGGGGGAGTGGCTGACTAAGATGACGCACTTTCCTTCGTCTGCAAGTTTCCGGAAGATGTCCATAATTTCCTGCTGGGTATCGGTGTCCAGATTGCCGGTAGGCTCGTCCGCTAAAATAATATCCGGACCATAAGAAAGCGCTCTGGCAATGGCCACTCTTTGTTGCTGACCGCCGGAGAGCATCAGCACGCGACGATTGGCTTCGTCTTCATCTAATCCGACGTTTTGAAGCAGCTCCATAGCTTTCGCCTTCTTACCGCCACCTTTGACGCCGGCAATGTCCATAGACAGCACCACGTTCTCCAAAGCTGTAAATTTGGTAATCAGATTGAAACTCTGGAAGATCACGCCGATATACTTGCTGCGGAATTTGTATTTGTCAATTTTGGTTACATCTTCTCCGTTATAAAGAATTTTGCCGCTGTTGGGGGCTGCTAAACCGGAGAGCAACGAAAGCAGGGTTGTCTTGCCGGCGCCGGATTTACCTACGATGCAGTACATCTTCCCTGGCTCAAAGTCGTAGGAAACATCTTTCAATACCGGCGTGAAGCCGTAGGAGAAACAGATATTTTGTAAAGATAATATAGCCATAATTTAACTCCTTTCCCGATTAGTCTCGATTGGACAGAATCTTCAGCGGGTTGTAGCGCATAATGAACAAGATGGCCACCGCACCGGCTACCAGTGTCAGCAACAATCCGATGCCGATCATTTGCAGTACAACGGTTAAGTTCATAGCGGAATTAACTTCTGTAATGTAGTTGGTAAAAGGATTTTTACCCATATCCTCTCGATTGCCGCCGGGCATACCGGGTCTGCTGCCGGAGCCACCGCCGAATCCGCCGCCAAATCCACCGAAGTCAAAACCGTCCGGCCTGCCGAAATTCTGCTCTAAACGGTCGGCTCTGTCGTTCTGGCTGGCTGCTTGATTGGCCAGGAGCGCATTGGTTACAGGTACGGAGCTAACGGCACCAATGCCGGCCCCTAAGAAAATCGCAATCATGGTTACCACCAAAATTTCGGCCATAAACTGAAGGGCCACTTTCCACTTCTTCATACCCATGGCGGTAAGTACGCCGATTTCGTATTTCCGCTCCCGAATATTCAGAATATTCAATACTACCAAAATGACAGCGCCGATAATCAAGATAACCAGTAAGAACCAGCCTGCCATGGTACTTAAAGTCTTAAGAGGCGTGAGGCTGTTTTCAAATTCCGTCAGGTCAGAGGAATTGATTACGTAGGAATCCTCTAAACCTAACGCTCTGGCTTCTGCATCGAAGCGCTGGTAGGATTCCACATCTGCAAATACGTAAGTAGCCGTCAAGCTTTCCATCATAGCGGTTTCGCTTTCTCGACCGTTGTCGTCTTTCACCGTGGTGGATACGGATTCAGAGGCTGCAATTAATTTTGCAACGGCATTGGCACTCATATAAATTTGGTTTGCGGGATCTTGTCCACTGCCGAATACGGACATGGAGAAGTCATTGCCGGCGTCACTTTCGTAGATGCCCACAATGGTTAAGGTGTACGTTTCTGTTTCTGCATTGGGGTTTACAATGGTAATGGTATCGCCCACGGCTAAATTGTTATTGTAGGTAGCCAATTCCAGGGAAATCATACACTGGTATTCCTCGGTCTCTTCCTCGAATGCGGAGCCGCTGGTCACCGTGGCGGTGCTGTTTATAAAGTCAGTCATAGCGGCATAGCTGCTGTAGCCCACAATGGAGAAGTCCCCGTCGGCACCAAAACCGCCGAACATACCGTCCGGATTCTTACCACCGCCAAAGCCACCGCCACCGAAGCCGCCGAAGCTGGTGCCGGCGGAAGAACCGGAACTTTCGCTACTGGTGGTGACGGGGGAGAAGTCTTCGTTTCCGTCTACGGATACCGTTAAAGTATAGTAAAAATTTTGCACGGATGCTGCCTGGGCGTAGGTTTCGTATTCTTCTAACGTAAGAGAAGAAGCACCGCCCATCATGGCTTCAAACTGTTCTTTGTCGAACCCGCCCTGACTACCATTTTGAGGACGTCCCATATTGCCCATCATCGACTGACGGTCGAAGGAAATGGTGGCGGTTATGGACATCCCGGCCAATGTTTCTGCCTTAGCACTTTCGGCGGCTTGTCGGATTGACAAACCTAAACAGGCTGAAATGGCAATCACCAAAGAGATAATGCCCAAAAGCACGCTTCTGCTTTTGGAACGAAGAATACATCGAATTGCATTTTTGAATATAAACATATACGTCTGCCTTTCTTATGAAATCGAATTATATTGTAAAATAGGTGGTTTAAGTGAAACTAAAAAAAGTGGGTATATTTTTGTGACAATTATGGGAAAAAACAAGGTGCACATACTTGCCAATTTTCGGGAAAAATTTTATAATAGAGTCACATTTTAAAAAATCCTCGGGAGGTTAATCGTATGGGCGAGAATAAGTTTTACGTATGTAGCCATTGTGGCAATATTATTGGTATGATTCATGATGCAGGTGTTCCTATGATGTGCTGCGGTCAGAAGATGACCAAGTTGGAGCCGGGCACGGTGGAAGCCAGCAAAGAAAAGCATATTCCTGTGATCACGGTAAATGGAGATACGGTTACGGTTCGCGTAGGTTCTGTAGATCATCCTATGCAGGATGATCACAGCATTCTTTGGGTATACTTAAGAACAGAGAAGGGTGGCCAGAGAAAGTGCTTGAAAGTAGGCGAGGCACCGGAAGTATCTTTTGTGCTGAAAGATGACAAGGCGCTGGCTGCGTATGCATACTGCAACTTGCACGGTCTTTGGATGGCAGAAGTGGAAGAACCCAAGGTTTGCGATTTGAAACCTTTGGATCACAAAGTGGCAGAAGATTACACCGTATGTAAGTGTAACAACGTAAGCTATTTTACCATCTTGGACGAAGTACAGAAGCACAGCGACGTGGCGAAACTTTTGGACGTATTCGAAGACGTGAAGAATACCACCAAGTGTTCCACCGGTTGCGGCGGCTGCTATGAGAAAGTCCTTGCTATTATTTCGGAGGCTATGTCCGGAGGAAAGAGATAATGACGATTACGAAAGATATTCAATACGTAGGTGTGAATGACAGAAAGATTGATTTGTTTGAGGGACAGTACAAGGTGCCCAATGGCATTTCGTATAATTCCTATGTCATCTTGGATGCCCAAATTGCGGTCATGGATACGGTGGATTCTAATTACACCCATGAGTGGTTGGATAATCTCCAGTGCGTGTTGGGGAAGAACAAGCCGGATTATTTGATTGTGCAACACATGGAGCCGGACCACGCAGGCAATATTCTGCAATTTTCCAAAACCTATCCCGATGCCAAGATTGTATCTTCTGCTAAGGCTTTTCGCATGATGAAGCAATTCTTCGGCACGGAATTCGAAGACCGGAGACTGGTGGTAGGCGAGGGGGATATTTTACCCTTGGGCACCCACCAACTGACCTTTGTTACGGCGCCTATGGTACATTGGCCGGAAGTTATGGTGACGTACGACAGCACGGACAAGGTGTTGTTCTCCGCAGACGGTTTCGGTAAATTTGGTACGCCGGATACGGACGAGCCTTGGGCGGATGAAGCCAGACGGTACTATATCGGCATCGTGGGCAAATACGGTGCTCAAGTGCAGAGTCTTCTTAAGAAAGCAGCAGGTTTGGATATTCAAATGATCTGTCCTTTGCACGGCCCTGTTTTGAAAGAGAATTTAGGGTATTATTTGAATTTGTACAATACCTGGTCTTCCTATCAACCGGAAGAAGAGGGCATTGTGGTGGCATATACCTCGATTTACGGCAATACCAAGAAAGCGGTGCTCAGTTTGGTGGACAAGCTGAAAGCCAGCGGCGCGCCCAAGGTTGTTTTGTATGACCTGGCGCGGTGCGATCTGGCCCAGGCGGTGGCGGATGCATTCCGGTATAGCAAATTGGTGTTGGCGACCACCACGTACAATGCGGATATTTTCCCCTTTATGCGGGAATTTATTGACCACCTGACGGAGCGGAATTTCAGCAATCGTACGGTGGGTTTGGTGGAAAATGGCAGTTGGGCCCCTATGGCAGCGAAAGTGATGCGGGGGATGCTGGAGAACTGTAAGAATCTGACTTTCGCAGAACCGGTGGTTTCAATCCAATCTGCTTTGAATGAGGAAAGCGGCAAACAGTTGGACGCTTTGGTTGCAGAATTGTGCAAGGGTTACCTGGCACAGCAAAGCGAGACCGCGAATAAGAATGATTTGACGGCGTTGTTTAATATTGGCTACGGCTTGTATGTGGTAACGTCCCATGACGGCCAGAAGGATAACGGTTTGATTGTAAATACCGTGACCCAGGTGACCAATACGCCCAATCGCATTGCAGTCGCTATTAACAAAGCCAATTATTCTCATCACGTGATTCGCCAGACCGGCATGATGAACGTAAATTGCTTAACGGTGGAAGCGCCTTTCAAGGTATTTGAAACGTTTGGCTTTGTGTCCGGGCGCAACGTGGACAAGTTTAAGGATTGTACGCCCCTTCGTTCTGATAACGGGCTGGCATTCTTACCCAGATATATCAATTCCTTTATGTCTTTGAAGGTAGAGGACTACGTGGACTTGGATACCCACGGTATGTTTATTTGTTCTGTGACCGAGGCTCGTGTACTTTCTGATAAAGAAACCATGACCTATACCTATTACCAGAATCACGTGAAGCCTAAACCTCAAACGGCAGGGAAGAAGGGTTACGTTTGTAAGATTTGTGGTTATGTTTATGAGGGCGATCCGCTTCCGGAGGATTTTGTGTGTCCTTTGTGTAAGCACGGTGCCCAGGATTTTGAACCTATTCAATAAGGAGGATTTATAGTATGAAATACGTATGTGATATTTGCGGATATGAATATGATGAAGAAGCAGAAGGCACCCTTTGGGCAGATTTGCCGGAGGATTACACCTGCCCCGTTTGCGGCGTAGGCAAGGAGAATTTCAGCGAGGCAGAGTAAGATGATGAAAGTCACTGTGGTGCAACCGGATTATTATATCGGGGAGCAACCGGACGCACAGAATCGTGCGTGGATCTTGCAACAGATGGAACAAATTATTCCGGGGGAACTGATGGTTTTCCCGGAATATTCTAATGCAGGCGGATTATCGGATCCGTCGGGTGAGTTGGCGGCCCTTTTACATGCCGAGGAACTGCTGCATGCGGCGGCCCGAATTTCCAAGGAGAAGAAAGCCTATATTGCCCTCAATGTTTTGGAACGGCGTGCCGGCGAGATTAAGAATAGTACATATTTATATAATACCCGGGGCGAAGTGGCCTTTGTGTATGATAAACAGCATTTACCGCCCTCGGAGGTAGATTTGGGTGTGGTGCCCGGAAACGGTACGGGCCGGTGCGGATGTATCTGCGATTTGGATGGCATCCGTTTTGCCTTTATGACTTGCTATGACGTGTATTTTAATGAGCAGATTGAATGGATTGCCCGTCATAAGCCGGACGTGATTTTGGTGCCCGGCTATCAGCGCGGCGAACGTACGGATATTATTCGTGCCCAGTATAAACTCTTGGCTTTTCGCTGTAACAGCTATGTGGCGCGGGCTTCTTTCTCTATGCGTTCAGAGGAGAAAGGCGGCTGCTCTATGATTGTGGCGCCGGACGGTCAGATTGTTGCGGATTTAGGGAGCCGGGTGGGCAGTATTTCGGCGGAAATCGATCCTGCTTGGAAGTATCTCCGTCCTGCAGGCTTCGGGGGTAAAATGGTGCGCAATGATGACTTTATTAACGCAGGTTTATGCCCCGATGCCTTTTGATTTAGAACTTGACAGCAAAAACAGTTTGCGTCATAATGAAGATTAGATTTTGAACGTAAGGAGTAAGTTGTATGAAGAAAGCAAAATCCATCATTACAGTGCTGGTTGTAGTTGCAGTAC
Organism: Clostridia bacterium; assembly: GCA_017560225.1. Classification (GTDB taxonomy): domain Bacteria; phylum Bacillota; class Clostridia; order UBA1212; family UBA1255; genus RGIG9099. Next base: position 14,465 of record JAFYOJ010000088.1, on the reverse strand, counting down.
TTGCGCTTGCAATCGGTGTTGCTGTAAGTGGCATTGACACAGTTGCTACATACTGGGCATTGATTCCCCCGGTAATTGCCATTGGTCTTGCCTTAATTACCAAAGAGGTATATTCCTCATTGTTTATCGGTATTGTAACCGGTGCTATTTTCGCCTGTGGCGGTTCCTTTACAAAAGCCGCAGACTATGTGGTCAGTGACGGCTTGATCAGCGCCATTTCCGGAACAGCCGGCATCTTCTTGTTCTTGGTCATCTTGGGTATTATCGTTTCCCTGATTAACAGAGCCGGTGCTACCGCAGCTTTTGGTCGTTGGGCGAAGACCCATATCAAATCCAGAGTAGGCGCGCAGATTGCCACCTTCATCTTGGGTATTATGATCTTCATTGATGACTATTTTAACTGCTTGACCGTAGGTTCTGTTATGCTTCCTGTAACCGACAGCCATCGTGTATCTCGCGCAAAACTCAGTTATTTAATCGATGCTACTGCAGCACCCATTTGTATGATCGCGCCCATCAGTTCTTGGGCGGCAGCCGTTTCCTCTTACGCAGAGGGGACAGGCCTTTCCGGTATCGAGTTATTTATTAAGGCTATTCCGTATAACTTCTATTCTTTGCTCACATTGGTTTTCGTTGTGGCACTTGTTGTGATGAAGGCAGATTACGGTCCCATGCGTCGCCATGAGTTGAATGCTATCGAGAATGGAGACTTGTTCTCCACGGATGAGCGTGTAGACGGAGAGGATTATGAGAGCAATCCAAGAGGTCGCGTGGTTGATTTGATTCTTCCTGTTGTGATTTTGGTGATTATTTCTGTATTAGGTTTGGTTTATATTGGCGGTTACTTCGGAACAGACTTCTGGGGTGGTACTGATTTCAAGGGCGACTTGATCGGCGCTTTTGGTAACACGGATGCAACCGTAGGTCTTCCTTGGGGTGCATTGCTTGCTTTGATCGTAGTGATTATTTATATGATCTGCCGCAAGCTGGTTACCTTCAAAGAGGCCATGGAAAGCGTACCCAAGGGCTTTATTGCTATGGTACCGGCCATGACTATTTTAACCATGGCTACTGCCCTTAAGAATATCTCCAATGATTTGTTGGGTTCTGCAACCTACGTAGAGAGCTTGATGATGAGCGATGTGGCACAGCGTTTGACAAACTTCTTGCCGGCGGTTATTTTCGTAGTCGCGTGTCTCCTTGCTTTTGCAACCGGTACAAGCTGGGGTACCTTCGGTATCTTGATTCCGATTGTGTCCGGTATGTTCGGTGTAGATAACCCGTTTCTGTATATTGCGATGTCTGCATGTCTTGCGGGTGCTGTTTGTGGCGACCACTGTTCGCCTATCAGCGATACAACCATTATGTCTTCCGCAGGTGCGCGCTGCGTACACGTAAATCACGTGTCTACTCAGCTTCCCTATGCGATCACTGTTGCCGTAATCAGCTTTGCTTGTTACGTTTTGGCCGGCTTCGTGCAGAATGCTTGGATCTGCTTGGCAGTAGGTGTTATTTTGGTAATCGGCTTCTTGTTTGTGATGAAGAAGATTTACGCAAAGAAGTAATTGGTTTGAATTGATTTGGGCAAGGGGCTGCTTCTGGGAAGGAAGCGGCCTCTTTTTTTTGTTGCGTGTGGGTCGTGAAAACGGCAAAGTGCTGGTCCTACGACCTATAGTGGGTCGTAGAAACGTAAAATGTAGGTGTGTACGACCCATTTTACCGTGATAAAAAGGATTTTCTTGGAGAAACCGGGTCGTATGCGACTTGATTCGACCTTTTTACGACCTGGCATGGGTCGTGAAACAATAAAAAAGCAGGTTTTGCGACCTGCTTACAATGCCTTAGCTAATTTCATGGCATCCTGATATCGAAGATCCGGATTGATTTGGGTGCATTTTTGTACAATTCTGCCGGGACGCCTTTTCACCAGTACGTCGCTGGGGTGCTTGCCGGTGAGCATTACGTTGAGCAGCACGCCTACCGCATAAATATCGGTGCGGCTGTCACTTTGGGTGATCCCCATTTGCTCGGGGGATGCGTAACCCACGGTGCCCATAATGACTGTGTCTAAACTGTTCTCTTTCATCTCACGAGAAGCATTAAAATCAATCAGTACCACGCGGCCGTTTGGGGTCACCAACACGTTCTCCGGTTTCACATCTCGATGGACGATTTTCAACCGGTGTAAAATGGAAAGTGCTTCACACACAGAACGTAGCACTTTCTTCGCATCTTTATAGGTATAACGCTCTACTTCCATAATTTGTGCAACATTCATCCCGTCAATATATTCTTCTAATACAATCTGGCCGTCCGTTACGTGGACAGACTCGTAGATCTCCGGTAAATGGAATGTGCGAATGGGACAAAGGGCGTCGTAGGCAACATAATGATTAGAAAAACTATGGAGTACCAAATCTTTCTCCAAGGTACGATGACGCAGACGTAACGCTTGACTGTTATTTTTGTTGGAAAGAACGTTTACTAAACGATAGGTTTGGAAGATTTTCTCCAAATAAGCCTCTCGGGTAATTTCTATATCCCATGGGGTGTCGTCCAAGTCTTTTTTGCAGTTTGCCGCATCGACTATATCTTTCTCCAAGAGCGGAATCATACAATTCAGACAGAAACGGGCATTTTCTTCAATTTTGATGCCGCAAAACGGACAGTTTGCCATAATTGTTCTTACCCCAATGTTTCTAATTTATATTCAAATAATAATTCGTTAATCTGACCAACTGTGAGATTGTTGCAAATACCGTACATAACAACACTGTCGAAGGGCCGCTTTACATACAGCGGGGCATAGCCGGAGCATTTTAGCAAGGTTTGCACTTGCTCTAAATTTAAATTCATGGCAATGGATACACACAACAATTTCTTCCGCTCCGGTTTGCGAATGCCGGAAAAAATTTGGTAGACGTATACTTCGGATAAATCGGAATGTCGTACAACTTCCGCTTTTGTGAGCCCTTGTTCATTTAAGAACTGGGTCAGTAATTCCCCTAAAGACTGGGTAATCAAGTAGTCTTTGTTCTCGTTGTAAAACGTACGAAATGTATCATTTAACTGCAATTCTTCTACGATTTTTGATGTATCTTTGTTCATTGTGTCACCCCATCAAAAGCAATTATGACATAATTGTGGTCATTTGTCTATTATGCATTTTGCATAGTAAAATTTCTTTGTCAAAGACGGTATTTTATGGTATGATAATAAAAGAATATTTTACCGGAAGCGAGGCCACAAAGATGAGTTCAGCAGACGTAGCATTTATCAATACATGTAAAGACATTTTACAAAACGGTACCTGGGTGAAGGATGAACGGGTGCGCCCTAAGTGGGAAGACGGGGAGAACGCCTACACCATTAAGAAGTTCGGCGTAGTAAACCGCTACGATCTTTCCAAAGAGTTTCCTTTGGTGACCATTCGCCCCATCAATTTGCGGGCCGCTATTGATGAGATTCTCTGGATCTGGCAGAAGAAGTCCAATAATATTCATGATTTAAACAGCCATATTTGGGATAGCTGGGCGGACGAAACCGGCTCCATTGGTAAGGCCTACGGTTACCAGATGCAGGTGAAGCACCAGTACAGAGAAGGTATGTTCGATATGGTGGATCGGGTGCTGTACGATCTTAAGAACAATCCTTGCAGTCGCCGGATTATGACGAATATGTACAATTTTGAAGATTTGCACGAAATGGCTTTGTATCCTTGTGCGTATAGTATGACATTCAATGTGGTGGATAATAAATTGTGTGCTGTTTTGAATCAGCGTTCTCAGGATATGCTGGCGGCCAACGCTTGGAACGTGGCACAGTATGCGGCGCTGGTGATGATGCTGGCACAGGCTTCCGGCTTACAAGCAGGGGAACTGGTCCACGTGATTGCGGATGCCCATATTTATGACCGCCATATTCCTATTGTGGAAGAATTGATTCAGCGGGAAAGCTTTGCGGCACCTACGGTGACCTTGGATCCTTCTGTGACAGATTTCTATCAATTTACGGTAGATAGTTTCAAGGTGGAGAATTACCAACACGGGGAGAAGATCGGTCGGATTCCGGTTGCGGTTTGATGGAGGTTTCAAGGTAAAATGTTCTTAGTGGTTGCTGTTGATCAAGGTTGGGGTATTGGCAATAAAGGGGATTTGTTGGTTCGCATTCGTGGGGATTTGAAGAATTTTGCTGCTTTGACCACAGGTAAGACGGTGATATTAGGGGCGAAGACTTTGGCGACTTTCCCCGGGGGACGGGTTTTGAAGAATCGCCGGAATATTGTTTTGTCCCGCAATCCGGATTATGCGCCGGAAGGGGCTGTGATGGCACGGAGTTTAGACGAGGTGCTGGAACTGACGCGGGAGTTGCCTTCTTCTGAGGTTTGTGTGATTGGCGGTGCCAGCATTTATGAGCAGTTGTTGCCCTATTGTGACTGTGCTTATGTGACGAAGCTTGTGGGGGATTTTGAGAAGGATGCCTATTTCCCAAATTTGGATGCAGATCCCGCGTGGGAATGTGTTTCGGAAAGCGAACCTATGGTGAGCACCGAAGAAGACTTGCCGGCTGGGATTGAGTATAGGTTTTGCGAGTATAGAAGAATATAAAATAATTTTGGGGTATTTTGGCTGTAAAATGGGGTGCGACGCACCCTATTTTTTTGTGGAAATACCCCAAGTTTGTTGTGCTATAGATTTATTTTGAAATTATGCTCTGTGCAAAGGACATATGGGGATGAGGGGAGTATAATTGGTTAGCAATCGGCTATAGATTAACGCTGAAATAAGGAGGAAAATTTAATTATGAAGACGTTTAAAAGAGTGACAGCATTATTTGTATTAATGGTTATCGCTATGGCAATGTTTGGTTGCGGTCAGGATGAATCGCTTGATGTTGCACCTACAACAAGTATGGTTGAGGTTACTCCAACCATAGAACCAACAGAAAAGCCGACAGAAAAACCTACCGCCACGCCAACAGAAAAGCCTACCGCCACGCCAAAACCCACAGTGCAGGCGATTTTTCTCTCACAAAGTTCAATGACACTTGGTTTGGACGAGACGGCAACATTGATTGCTACAGTTTCTCCTGCTAATATTTCAACTATATTACAGTGGAGTTCTTCTGATCCGACTGTGGCAGAAGTTGACTCTTCCGGTAAAGTTACTGCGAAAAAACAGGGGCTTACTGTAATTCGAGTACAATCAGATAATGGAATTGTCTCTGTTTGTAATGTAGAAGTTAAACAAAAAACAGGTACTGTGTCCGGAGAAGTTACTTGGAAATATAATTCGTATGTAGGATATAAACCTGATACGGGTGCTATTGTTTACTTAATATCTCGTAGTGTAAGAGAGTTGAATTCTGCTGTTGCACTGGGATTGACTACCGGTCTTCCGGAAGGCGTATATGCAACGAAAGTTAATGGCAGTGGAGCGTATATTTTTGACTCGATTCCTGTAGGTTCATATGAGATGGTTATCATTTCGAAAAATACAAATGATAATCCAAGTAAAGTAACAGAAAGTTCGAACGGATGGAGCATTGTGTACAGTCTTTTCTCCGAGACGGACCAGGAAATGGCTTTGCTTACGGCACAAGTGTACAGAGTTTATACAAAATTTAGTCTTGTTGTAAATGAAAATCAAACAACTACTTATTCTCATGCGTTTGGAATTACATATTCGTGAGAAGATAATTAATTGGATCTGAAGCCTTAGGGGTTATCCTTCGCTTTTTAGCGGAAGATAACCCTTTGGTTTATACTTGTGGTTTATTGTGCCAGAATCCCCCTCTCTCACCTTGACAATCCCGCCCCAAATTTGGTAATATAAGCTGTATTTTACTCGAATTTTGGAGGCGAAGGGCCCTATGTTCAAAATCGGCATTTTAGTATCCGGCGGCGGATCCAATTTACAAGCCATTATTGACCGGATTGAAGACGGAACGCTCAAAGATTGTCAGATTGTATCCGTGGTATCCAGCAATCCGGACGCTTATGCGTTAGAGCGGGCAAGCAAGCACGGCATTCCCGGTTTGTGTATTCCCAGAAAAGCCTATGCAGACAGCAAAGCCTACGGCGAAGCATTGGCAGCCCATTTCGATGCCCTCCAAGTAGATTTAATTGTACTGGCAGGTTTCCTCACCATCTTAGACGCAGCATTTGTAGAGAAATATAAAGGTCGGATGATCAACGTGCATCCCTCTTTGATTCCGTCTTTCTGTGGACCCGGATTTTACGGCTTACGGCCCCATATTGCTGCCTTAGAATACGGTGTGAAAGTCACCGGCGCCACGGTACATTTCGTGGATCCGGAAGTGGATGCCGGCCCTATTATTATGCAGAAAGCGGTGTACGTGCAAGAAGGGGATACCCCGGAAGTTCTGCAACGCAGAGTTATGGAAGAAGCAGAATGGAAGATTCTTCCCGAAGCCATCGGGAAGCTCAGCCGGAAGCATATAGGAGGTTAATATGAAGATTCTTGTAATTGGTAGCGGTGGACGTGAACACGCCATTGTTTGGAAATTAGCGCAAAGTGCAAAGAAACCGGAACTTTTCTGTGCGCCCGGTAATGCCGGTATCGGACAACTTGCCACTTGTGTACCTATTAAAGCCATGGACATTGAGGGCGTTGTGAAATTCTCTAAAGAAAACGCCATTGATTTAGTCATGGTTGCCCCCGACGATCCGCTGGCAGCCGGTATGGTAGACGTACTTACAGAGAATGGCATTCGTGCCTTCGGTCCTTGCAAAGCCGCTGCGCAGATTGAGGCCAGCAAAGTATTCTCCAAGGCTTTGATGAAGAAATATAACATTCCTACAGCAACTTACGAAGTTTTTACCGATAGCCAATCCGCCATCAATTACCTTCGCCGCCCGGAGCAGAAGTTCCCGGCAGTTTTGAAAGCGGACGGCCTTGCTTTAGGTAAAGGCGTAGTGCTTCCGGAGAATCTTGCAGACGCAGAAGCGGCTGCCATTGAAATGTTGGATCACGGCCAATTCGGCGATTCCAGTAAGCGCATTGTTATTGAAGAATATATGACCGGTCCCGAAGTGACGGTGCTGGCATTCACAGACGGTAAGACCGTAGTGCCTATGGTATCTTCTCAAGACCATAAGCGTGCTTACGACGGGGATAAGGGCCTCAATACAGGCGGCATGGGTGCATTTTCCCCCAGCCGTCACTATACTCCCGAAATTGCCAAGCAGTGCATGGAGGAAATCTTCCTGCCCACTGTGAAAGCGCTGGCTTCCGAAGGTATTGTGTACAAAGGTGTTATTTACTTTGGTTTGATGTTGACGCCCAATGGTCCCAGAGTCATTGAGTACAACGCCCGTTTCGGCGATCCGGAAACACAGTGCGTGTTGCCCAGATTGAAGACGGATTTGATTGATATTTTTGATGGTGTCATTGATGGCACCTTGGATCAAGTGCATGTGGAGTGGAAAGACGAAGCTTGCGCTTGTGTGGTTATGGCTTCCGGCGGGTATCCTTTGTCCTATGAGAAGGGTTATCCCATTTCCGGTTTGGAAGAAGCGGCAGCGAAGGGTGTTACGGTCTTCCATGCGGGTACAATCTTGAAAGATGGTGCTTTCTGCAACAATGGTGGCCGTGTCCTTGGTGTAACAGCTTTAGGTGCCGATTTGCAAGGTGCTTTGGACCAAGCTTATGCCGGTGTGCATTGTATTGATTGGAAAGACGTTCATTACAGAACGGATATTGGTAAGAAATAAGGTTGTTTGAAATTTGGGGAGGTTCCGATGAAGGCAGTCTTGGAAGGTAAAATGCATAAAATTCTATTCAGCTTACTGCTTTGCTGTGCGCTGATTGTCAGTTGCGTGCCCGCAACGAACCATACGTCTGTGCAGGCAGCAGATCCCTTGATTGTCATGCTGGATCCCGGACACGGTGGCGAGGATCCCGGTGTGGTACGGGGAACCAACGAAGAAAGCGTTTTCAATTTGAAGATTGTAGAAGCCTGCAAAGCGGAACTTGCGACTTACGATAATGTCATTGTCTATATGACCCGTGTCATTGAGAATGATATTTCCACTTATGAACGCTCTATGTACGCGAAACAACTGGATGCGGATGTGTTTATTTCATTCCACATTAACTCCTATTCCAGCGCTAGTGTAGGCGGTGCTGAGGTGTACGTGCCTTGCGGCAATTATCGGCCCCAGTTGGCAACGAAAGCCTCTCAATTAGCGAATAAAATTTTGGCGAATTTTACCGCGTTGGAGCTGCCCGGATATGGACTGACCAACGACCGTTTGAAGAGCCGCGGACTCAAAACCAGAAATGCAGAAGATGAGCGGCTTGAATATCCGGACGGCAGTAAAGGGGACTACTACGAGGTTATTCGTATGGGTGTTCGTAACGAGATTCCTGCCATGATCATTGAACATGCTTATATTACCAATCCGGCAGATTTAAAGATGCTCCAAGATGATGCGGCATTGGTGAAATTAGGGCAGGCCACCGCGAAGGCTATTGCAGCCCAGTATGGCCTTACCAAGACCGGAAATGCTTTGGAACAACCGGTTCAAACCGGACAAACCCAAGAAGTATTCTTGGGCAGTGTGCCGTCTAACGTGACCGTTGGGGATGCGCCTTTTACCTTGACGGCAACCGGTGGTGCGCCAACGGGTGAGTACGTATACTACACCAATAATCCTGACATTATTCGGATTGAAGGTGATAAAGCCTATATTGTGGGTGCGGGAGAAGCAAATTTGCGTGTAACCCGTTATGGTGGCGGAACCTTGACCCCGCGATCTGCAACGTTCGCCAGCAAAGTGAAGGTAAGCGCAGTGCAGACACAGCTGAAATTGTCCGTGGTGGAGAATTTCCGTGCCAATGGTGCACAAACCGTTGTGTTTGATTGTCGGCCTGCGACCGGTATACAGAATGGTGCAGTGCCTTCCGGTACCGTAACTCTTTACAAGAATCAAACGAAAGTTGGGACCGGAACGTTTGCGGAAGACGGTAGTTGCCGATTGCAAGTTTCCGGTATTACGCCGGGCAACTATACTTTCTCTGTTTCGTATGAAGCGGGGAAATTTGACGGCTTTACCATTGCAAATTCACAATCCTTGAATTATACGGTAGAAGAAAATGTTGCTACCCCCATTCCTACGATTGCGCCTACGCATAATGGAACTCTTGCGCCCGATGGTACGGCGCCTACGGCTTCTGCTGAGATGTCTGCAAGTATTGCACCTACACCGGAGGAAGACGGTGGCTTTGTTGCTATGTTGGGCAATACACCGATTCTGATTATATTGGGTGTTAGCGTCGTATTGGTTGCGGCAGCGATTGTGATTTTGATTATTTTCCGTGAACGGAAGTAATTTGTATAAGGAGTGTGTTCAATGATGGCGGAAAATCGTTTTGCGCATATTCCCGTCTCAAATAAGTTCGGCAAGTGGCCGGAGAAAAGCGGGGATACTTATTTTGATTCTCAAGTTGGTACTTGGTTTACCGTTTGGTGGACGAAAGAGGGCGAGCCTACTTATGAGTTCCACTGGTTTAAAGAATGCCGTTTGGAACCGGTGGACTATGGTTTCTATGCTTCCAACGATGAGGATTATTTGGAGTCTGCTTTTGCTCGAATTAAAAATATCGGTATTGACTTCTTGGTGTTGGACGATACCAACGGCCATTGGAATGACCAGGGCTTAATTCGCCGCAATATGTGGGCTTGTTTTGATAAAGCGAGCCGTATGGGTGCAGGTGCTCCGCAGATTGCCATTGCAACCGGCGATCCGGTGAGAAATGAAGACTATGAAGGCCAGCAGAAAGAGTTTGATGCATACTATGAGATGGTAGAGAAATATCCGGAGGTATTTTACCAATACGACGGGAAACCTTTCCTTTTGATGTATGTGGCACACGTGGCGGATGCCCGGTATGATGACAACCAAGACCGTTTTACCCTTCGGTACGGAACGGGTTACATCTCTTGGCAGCATCGTGCGGCGGATCAATCTATTTACACCACCCAGGGTAACTGGGGTTGGGTATGGGACATGCAGAATCCCGGCACCGAGATTATAGGTGTACAGGCAGGCTACAACAAGCCTCATCACGCTTTTGTGGCCCGGGAGAATGGTGCCCATTATATTGCACAATGGTTGGAGGCTATCAAAGCAAATCCCCGCGTGATTATGCTTCCAAGCTACAACGACCACTGTGAGGAAACCGGTTGGGAAGCCACGGTGCCTACCAGACCGCCTTTGCCGGATCAGGAGCAGGATGTAGAAGGTGCAGATCCGTATTTGTATGAGAAAATTACAGAGGCTTATATGGCCCTTCGATATGGATACATTGAAGGATTTATGTACCGTGCGGAGAGTGACACACAAGTCTATCGGTGCGTGGATGGCGTTTTGGTTCCGACCGAAACCACCGGTGCCGTAGATGAATTGATTATTGTCGTTCCCGATGATTATATGGAATGGGAGCGCAATAGAAAGAAGTAAGGAGGGCTTTTATGAAAAATAATTACCCGATTCGAAGGATGATGGCGTTATTGTTGTTGCTTGCCATGATGGTGTCCATCACGGCTTGTGGCAGTGGTAATAGCAGCGAAAGCGAGCCTACGGCAGAGTCTTCTGCCACGGCATCCACAGAAGAAACGCAGCAACCTACCGCGGAAACGGATGCGACCGCTTCGGCAACACAAAAGCCTTCGTCTTCTGCTACATCCGGGGCTACGTCGGAACCGACCAATACGCCTGCCGGGAGTGCAACGCAGAAACCGATTACAGAGAATGAGAAACCGGATTTGACCGCATCCTTGAAGGAATTCAAGGACGTCAAGATTTATGATAAATTTGGCGAGTGGCCTTTAAAGACGGGCAAGGAGTATTATTCTTCTGAAGTGGGCACTTGGTTCACCATTTGGTGGGATCTTCCAACCAGCACATTCGGTAATTTCCACTGGCTTCAGGAATGTCGTTTGAAACCGGTGGATTACGGTTACTATTCTAACTTGAATAAAGGTTATTTGACTTCGGTTTTTGCCCGATTAAATTATATTGGCATTGATTTTCTTTTGTTAGATGACACGAACGGTCACTGGAGTGACAATAACGGAATTGCAAACCGTATGTTGGCGTGCTTCCAGGTAGCCAAGTCGCTGAAGGGTTTTGCACCCCAAATTGCCATTGCCACCGGTCAACCCCTTAGAGAGGGCAATACCACGGAGCAACAACGAGAGTTTGATGCGTATTATGACTTGTATAATAAGTATAAGGATTATTTCTACAAGTATCAGGGTAAGCCATTGTTGGTGAATTATATTGCCGGGGTTGCCAATGCAAGATATGACGATAGCCGTTTTACCATCCGCTACGGGACCGGATTGATTTCTTGGCAGAATCGTGCGTCCAATCAGTCTATTTTCAAGACCCAAGGAAACTGGGGATGGGTATATGATATGCAGAATAAGGGTTCGGAAGTTATGGGTGTACAGCCCGGTTACAATAAGCCCGGTATGGAGTCTGCTGTCATTAAGAGAAATGGCGGACAGCATTACATTGAACAGTGGTTGGCAGCTATTAAGGCGAATCCCAATGTGATTATGATTCCCAGCTACAACGATCACTGCGAAGAAACCGGTTGGGAAGCGACTACGCCTGTGAAGGCAGCCGGTGCCGGATTGGATCAAGTGCCTTCCGGAGAGGACCCGTATTTGTATGAGAAGATTACGGAAGCGTATCTGGCTCTTCGGTATGGCTTCATTGACGGATTCTTCTATAAGGTAGAGAACACCAGTCAGGTTTATCAGTATAAGAACGGTGTGTTGCAGAAATCTACAACCGCGGCAGCCGGCAAGGAGCCGATTATTCTGCTGCCTACAGGCTACATTGAGTGGGAACAAAGTCGATAAAAGTATGAATGGGGACGCAGGTTGTCCCCTTTTTCAGTAGGAGAGATTGTTAATATGACACAGCAAGAACAAATTTATAAAATTGCATCCGAGCTAGCAACCAGCAAGCGGGCTGTTGATATTAAGCGGGCGATGGATTTGTTTGAGAGTATCCCGGAATACGAGGATGCAACCGAATGTGTGAAGGCTTGTAAAGCGAGATTGGATAAGATTGCAAAAGAAAATCAGTTTAAACCGAAACGCGTGAGAATGAATTATCTTCCGATTATTTTCATTGTTTTAGCTTTTCTGGTTTGTATAATCGGCACTTTGATTGCATCTTATTTGTTGGGCGACCATAAGAAGGATCCTGTATATATGGACTTGCCTACGGCAACGATGGTTCCTACACCTGTGTTACCAACTGTGACACCAACATTGTCGGCAACGCCAATATCAACGGCAACGCCAATACCCACGGCAACGCCGACTACGGTAGCAACGCCGACACCTATGCCCACGGAAACGCCGATTCCGACTGAGACACCCTCTCCATTTCCTACCTATGCACCGGTAGAGGCGGATTCGATTCACGATGTGCCGCTACAGGATCCTTCTTCGGTGGAAATCGGAGAAATTATTCGATTTGGTGCCTACGAGCAGGACAATGTGAATAACGGTCTTGAGACGATAGAGTGGATTGTATTAGACGTGCAAGATGGAAAAGCACTTCTTCTAAGCCGCTATGGTTTGGATGCCATGCTTTTTTATCCGACGTTTGACGAAAATATTACCTGGGAAACTTGCACCATAAGATCTTGGTTAAACCAAGATTTCTTCAACACTGCTTTCTCAGAAGAACAGCAAAACGCAATCTTGACCACATTGGTGCAAACAGAAGAGTACGTAACGTACGACTTTTCTCGTTTTCGTTATGAAGCTTGTAATGATACATGGGATAAACTGTTTTTGTTGAGTGCATCCGAAGTGGCAAAGTATTTACCCACCGAAGAATCAAGACAATTACTACCCACTCGGTATGCCGTTGAGGGAAGGAACGGTCATTTTAATAAAGGTACACAACATAGTGCGTGGCTGATCCGAAACGGTATAGATTTGAATGCGGCAAATCCTGATGAAAGTCCTTTGTGCGGTAGTATTTCCAGCGTGGGCATGTTTTCTGCTGAAACCCCACAGGATTTAACTCGCCCTGCGATGTGGGTATCCTTAGCGGACTTGAAATAATTTTGCTTTGATCAAGGAATAACAATTTAATGAACAAATACAAACCCTACGTCAAAAAATACTGGTACAGTTTCCTGTTAGGCCCCTTCTTTATGGTATTGGAAGCCTGCGGCGAGTTTATTCTGCCCTTTATCAATGCCAATATTATTGACAAAGGGGCGGCAAATGGAGATATCGATTACATTTTACAAAACGGCCTTCTGATGCTGCTTCTTGCAATCTTGATGATGATTACCGGTGTGTTGGGGGCCAACTTTGCCGTAAGAGGCTCTGCCAGATTGGCGGCGGGGGTGCGCCGGGACACATTCAAGAAAATTCAAACATTTTCCTTCTCGAATATTGACGAATTCACTACGGGCTCTTTGATCACCCGCATTACCAACGATATTACACAAATCCAGAATTTTACCCAAACCCTGCTTCGCGGCATGTTCCGAAGCCCTATTATGTTAATCGGTGCTTTGGTGATGTCTTTCCTTTTGAATCCGACATTGGCGTGGATTCTCTTGGCCGTCGTGCCGGTATTGGGCATTGCCATCTGGCTCATTATTCGTGTGGCTTCCCCGCGCTATACCCAAATGCAAGAGCAACTGGATGCCTTGAATATTGACATTCGGGAAACCATTACCAATGAGCGCGTAATCAAATCTTTCGTGCGGGAGGAGTATCATAAAGAGAAATTTTCCACCGTCAACCATACTTTAATGGAGAAAAGTACCCGCGCACTGAAAATGATGCTGTTGCTCCAGCCGATTTCCGCCCTTGCCATTAACGTGACCACATTAGCGGTGGTGTGGGTGGCAGGTCGCCAAATTATGGTGGACAGTATGGAATTGGGAACGCTCACTGCGTTTATTACTTATTTATCCCAAGTGCTGACGGCGCTGGGATTCTTGGCAAACGTCATTTTACAGGGCACCCGTGCCGCTGCCTCCGACCGACGAATTGGGGCGGTACTGGCTGCGGAGGTGTCCTTGGATGACCGCAACGTTACCGATCCGGAGGCACAGGTGGCATCCGGCGCTATCTCCATGCGGGACGTAACCTTCCGATACTTCAAAGATAACGAAGAAGCGGTACTTTCCCACGTGGATTTGGACATTGAGTCCGGTGCGTTGGTGGGCTTGATTGGTTCTACGGGCAGCGGCAAGACCACGCTGGTGTCCTTGATTCCGCGTTTGTACGATTGCGATGAGGGCGCGGTTTTGGTGGATGGTAAAAATGTTCAAGAATGGCCTCTGAAACATCTTCGAGATAGTGTTTCTGTGGTGCTGCAGAAGAATACTTTGTTCTCCGGTACCATTGGGGAGAATCTTCGTTGGGGCAATGAACAGGCCACCGAT
>JAFYOJ010000008.1 GCA_017560225.1 Clostridia bacterium | reverse complement strand
GCACGTGCAGGCGGACATATACACAGTTCATAGCCAAATCGAATCAAGCGATTATTGTACAAAACTCCTTTATCATTTCGTACGTATACCCACCAACATCCAATATCATGTTTCTTCTTATAGTATTCTTCAAAACAAATCGGCGCAAACCGACGATTAACCTCGGGTAAAATAATATTCCTACAAATGTCTTTATGCTTATAGCGATAATATTTTTCGTAAGATTCGTTTTCTTCCTCGGTTTCAACATTGGCAGAGGTAATTGTTGAGAAATTCAGAATTTTCTTAAAAGCATACCACTCAACATCGTCAATGCTATTTTTCCCATCTGTATCAATCAACTCTAAAACATCCCTAATAAACACGACAAATTGACCTGTTTTCCTTTCATCCATTTCAAGTTTTGCAAATAATTCACTTTGTTCCTTGGATAAGTCATCAAAAAATGTTTTTTCTATTTCTTCTCGATTTTCAACAATGTAATTATAAACAGTTTCGTAACTACTTTGCATACATAAAATTGCGAACAGTAAAGAACGATTTTGTTCATCTTTCAACAAATCATCCGATGCGATCTTATACAGCAATAAATACGAATTAAACAAGCGTTTCATACCTCGGGGATTATTACCAATGGAATGGTTAATTAAATGCTTATAACATACAATTTTTTCATCAGATATAGGTAAACCAATATTTTCAAAACAGTTTTTCACATAACTTGAAATGTCATAACTGGCGACAGGCATCTTAAATGGAACTTGAATAATTTTGTCAAAGAAGCTTTTCCCTTTCTCCTCTCCAAAATCATCGCCGTATTTTTCCCGCACACCGCGAGAAACTACGCTATAGTCAATGGCTAAAATAAACACACATTTTTCGCAATCCAAAAAGATTTTCAGCACTTCCAATAACTCTACGGCTCTGCCCGGGGCCAAGCGATCCAAATCGTCTACAAAGATGACAACTCTGTCATTTTCACCTTTTACTTTCGCGTTGATAGCTTGCTGAAAGGTATCTTTTAATTTTGTAATTTCTGTCAAAAAATCCGTAGACATCAATTCAGTTATATCACTTCCCGAGATCAAACCATTGGACGCTATACCTGCAGAAATCTTGATAAGTTTACCAAAAAGATCTTTCATCTTCTTTTTCGAAGAATCATCCCCTATTGCACTAATCATTTTGCTCATAAACAAAACAGGCAATTGCTCGCCCATATTAAATTGGGAAAATTGCCACGTGTTAAACCAAACAAACGGCTGATGCGACTCTTCCAATTTCTTTTTGGTCATTTCCATAACACTGGTCTTTCCTGTACCCCAATCACCTTGAATTGAAATGGTCATAGGTGTTGCGCATGTCGTGATAAAGTTATACAAACCATCTATGTATGCTTGGATCCCCATTACATCTTCTGCTGCCGGTTTATCCGTTAATCCCGTCATTACATTCATCTTTTATGCCTCCATTCTTGTGTTCAACGCATATATTTCTCACGCAATTCTTGTGCAACAAATTTCATTTCTTCATACCTTTTCTCAAACAAAGCATGGCTACCACGCATTTGAGGATGATAAAAGGAAACCACAGGTACATTTTCTTTACCTTTAATGTTGACCAAAAAATAATTATATTGCAAAATCGGTTCTTGCCATTCCGATACTTCTTCGGGTTCAAACACCTTATCATGTAAGATATCCGCATTCTTGCCCACACCTCTCCCACAACAAATAATCAGGTCCGGTGCATAAAGTTCAATTTGACGTTTTATGTAAACACGGTCTTGATTGCCGTACGAATAGATTGTTTCATTCTCGGCAACTGCATCGCCACCAACTTTCTTCAAATTCATCGCCGCAACCTTTCGCAGCCAATAAGACTTGTCCGACCTGGATACATACCTGGGGTAGTCCCCCCCTTCTAAAATAGCCTTCGACCATCTGGCAATATTATTCCAAGTCTTCCAATAAGTGGGGCTCCTTTCAGACAGTAAAAACGCACACAAATCTTCATTGGCGTTTTCCCAATTTGCTTCTTTCAACACATACAAAACCTTGAAAGGTTGCTTCTGCCATTCTATTTCATCAAAAACACCATCGGAAATGAAATAGGGATATTGTCTTATTTGCTGCCATTCTGCAAATAATTGTCTTTCTGCTTCTTTAATCACTGCAATCACTTCACCCTTTCACCCGAAACACACTTTTACACTTAGGGCATGTAACGTCCAGCGTCCCTTTATTTCTGGGCACTCTTAAATACGCCTTGCAATTTCCGCAGCGAATATACTTCCAATCTTTCCGATCTTTAAACATCTTCTTTCGCAGGGCAAAGAAATCCACAAAAGCCGCATTCTCATTTCGGCGTTTATACACATTCTTAGAGAAACAGCGAAAATACGCATAAATCACCAAAGCAAAGAACAATAAAGAAATCCAACGCAAATCCAAAATCGCCGCCACAATATAAACAATCAAACCGGCAATCAAACATACATTCGCCAGCGTATCCATGCCATTTCGCCCGTACATCAGCCGTCTAAACCATTGTTTCATTGTTCCACACGCCCCTTCTTACCCAAACGAATATTCAACAATACAATTGCACCCACCACAAAACACATTCCTATAAACCCCAAAATAGTAATGGGCTCTCCAAAGAAAATCGCCCCCACCAACATAGCACACACCGGTTCAATTACCACGACCACCGCCGCAACCGACGGGCTGACACGTTCTAACCCTTTTGTGTACAGCAAATACGGAAGCACAGATGTGATCAGCATCAACAGTAAATAGTATATCCCATTGTGATGCATCTGTCCAAAACCCTGCTGCAGTCCCTCAAAATCCACAAGAGGTGTTACACCCAAAACAGCAAATAAGAATGTGTACACAGTAATGGTCAGTGCATGGTAACCTCGATTCAAGGCAAAACGACTGAAAATACCATATAACCCATAGGCTGCACCGGACAGAATGCCTAAGATCAAGCCGCGCAGGGTAATGGCGTTTAAGTCGGTGAAAATTCCTGTTACCATGGCGCACCCAAGCACCGCCAGCAGACAAGCAAACATTTTACGCACCGTCACCCTCTCCCGAAATAAAACAACGGAGTAAAGCAAGGCAAACACCGGCGACAAATACAGCATAGTGCAAGCGACGGATAAAGAAGTTTCTGTAATATTGGTAAAATAGCAATAATTAAATAACGCAATGGAACAAATGCCCGTCCCTGCAAAACACCAAAGATCCCGCAGACGAATCCGAAGCAGCCGGCGATCTTTTACAAGTAAAAAGAAAAACAAGACAATAAAAGCAGATGCAACACGAATCCACACTACACTGGCAGAAGAAATCCCCAAACCATTAAAATACCGAACGTAAATACCCGTTAATCCCCACAGGAATCCGCTGATGAGAAGTTGGATAACGGCCACAATCATACCAAGCTCCCATTGGGTGCCAATTCTCCTAAGAACGTTTCAAACTCCAATCCAAAGCGCGTATCCACGCCACTTTCTCCCGTGCGCTGAATACATTTTGCCGTGAAAGAAACGGCGGCAGACAAAGCATCTTCCATAGGAATTTCTTGCAACATCTTACCCAAAAGAACACTGGCAAATAAGTCTCCCGCACCGTGATACGTCCCTTTATAAGCCGGGGCGAAAGCTGTATAGATCTTATTTTGCGCCCGCTGGTATGCCGCAGCACCTAAGCGTTCCCCCTCTGCGTAGATACCGGTCAAAACCACCGTTTCCGGACCCAGTGCACTCAATGACAGAAGCAATTCCTCAATCAATTCCAACGTATATGGGCCTTCCTGATAAGGTCTGCCCAACAGTAAAAAGGCTTCTGTAATATTGGGCGTGATCACATGGGCTTTCTGGCAAAGGGCACGCATGCCCGCAACAAAATCCATATCAAAGGTAGAGTACAACCGACCTCCATCCCCCATCACCGGATCAATGTACACCAACGTTTTTGCACCCTGCATCTGATCAATCACATTGGATACAATTTCCAGTTGGCGAAAGGATCCCAAGAAACCTGTATAAATCGCATCGCATACTCGGTTCATGGTCGTCCAGTGGCGGACAATGGGTAAAATATCTTCCGTTAAATCCCGATAGGTATACCCTTCAAAACCACCGGTTTGGGTGGATAGAATAGCCGTAGGAATAACATTCGTTTCGACGCCTTGTACAGAAAGGACAGGTAACGCCACCGTGAGGGAACAACGTCCTGCACAAGAGATATCGTGAATCGCAATCGCTCTTTTCTGTTTACTGCTCACAGGTCGCTTTCCTCCTTCGTTTTAGAACCTTTCTGCATACCCGAATTATAGCACAGGAAGGAAAAGAGTCAAGTTGCAATTCCCGTACAATTCTACTATAATAATAGAATACTTTGGAAGAAGGAGGCACCGAGGATGAAGAAACGAATGATTGGCGTATTATTACTTATATTTTGTTTATGTATGCAAGCAAGTCCCTTCGTCTATGCCCAAAGTGCCGACGCCACCAATTCTTTGGCGTATATCGTATACGAACAAGATACTAAGCAGATTATTGCCCAGCAGAATATTCAGCAACAAGCCGATGCTTCGCTACTTTCTCGTATGATGTGTGCATTAGTCGTTTTGGAGTCTTCCATCAATGGCCAGACCGTGTCCACTTCCGATTACGTAACACCGGTTTCTTATAGTGTTTCTGCTGATGGAAAGTACAAATTATATGCTTCCAAACAATACACCGTAGATGTATTACTCAAGGCAGCTATGTTGGGGAATGCCGATAACTGTGCAAGGGTTTTGGCCTATCATATCAACCCACGTACAGATTTCTTTGTTTCTTTAATGAATCAGACTGCTGCCAGAATCGGAATGACACAAACGTTTTTCACCAGTCCGGATGGCGGTGAGAAAAGCCTGCAGCGTACCACCGCGTATGATGCCGCGCTATTTTACGAGTATGCATTGAAGAATACGCAGTTCAAGCGAATTTTGACCAATGAAGTAACAACGTTGTGGGACGGAATAACCCTTTTCAATACTTGCGATATCGCCTTCTCCTTGAAGAAAGAATTTGATTCTCCCTTAGCGGGCGGTGTTTACACAGGTACCACACAAGCAAAAGGGTCTACGTTAATGATGCACATTACTCTTCCGGTGCCTGCCGGTGTGGACACGGAAACCACGGCGCCCATGAAACTGATCTTGGCATTTTTCTCACAGGGAACAGAGGACGCCACTCAATATGCCCATAATCTTGTAACGGAAGTACAAACCAATTATCGAAAAGTTCGGTTCTTCAAAGCCAACCAAGAGGTTGACACAAGAACAGTGGCCGGACAGTCTTTGAAATTGTTGGCCAATGCCGATTTATTCTGCGTAGCACCGTTAGAAGTAGATGCCAAGAGTTACGTGCAGAATATTAGTTTCACTTTTAATATGGCAGAAAACAGTACGCTAACTCAAGAATTGGAGCCACCGATTTTTGAAGGGCAATCTCTGGGGTCTGCCAACCTACTCCTGCGCGACGGTTCCGTCCAGAGTGTACTTGTCGTCGCCGGCAACACGATTCAAACCGATAACCAAGCCGTAAACCATTTCTTGGCGATTTACGAAGATTATCAACCTCTGTTTATTTTTATATTTGTGTTACTGATTGTAGAAGCAGTCATCTTAACCACAAAGATCATTTATCATATTCAGATGAAGCGGAAATAAGCATCGTTTGTGTGTTGCCGTCACCCCAAATAATTTCAAGGGTTACCGGAACATTGGAACAAACAGTGATTACCGGTTTCTCTTCCGGGCTGTTTCTTTCACCACAAAGCAACGTCAACATACCGTCCTTTCCAAAAGGATACTGCTGCACGCCGTGTTCTTCCAGCAAATTGACATGCCACGTAATCTTATTCTTCACAACGTCCGGTTTAATACCGAATACAAATTCAAACAAAATAGAAATCGCAGATAAACCGGTCCAACCTACAAAATCGCTTTTCGCAGGGGTTCCCTTTGTAATCTTGCCATCTACTCCCGGCACGGAAGTATAGTTCTCATACAGTGTATAATCACGCTTAAATACATCCACCACGGCATCCACGTGTTCTTTTGCAATGGTATAAGACAGATCACTGCGGCCGTATTGGTCTAAACCTTTGAGTACCATATAGTTAGTAGGCGCCCATACAGCGCCCCGCCAATAATTACCGGCAGGTGCAAACTCTGGATGACTCTT
>JAFYOJ010000087.1 GCA_017560225.1 Clostridia bacterium | reverse complement strand
GTTTGCCTGTTTCCGGATGTAGATTCAATCATCGAATTTCAAACACACATTTTGTCATCCTATGCGCCCGGAGAAAATCGTCCGGACATATTTGGTGTTCAGCAGATCTTTGATGAAAATGATCAAATTGTGGGGACGTGCTCTCGAATGTTACTGACACCTACCGGACTTTCTATTGATGATGTAATTCCGCTGATGGATCGTTTAGGGGGCATCACTTATCCTGCCCATGTGGATCGAGATTCGTATAGTGTGTTGTCCAATTTAGGAACATTGCCGTATGGGTATCCGCATGGGTTTGTAGAAGTTTCTATGGACTGTGAACAAGAAGTACTGTTGAAACAATATCCTTTTTTGCAAGACTATCAATTGATTCCTGCATCGGATGCTCATTATTTGGAGAAAATCCAGGAAAGACGTACGTTTATAGAGGTGGAAGAGCGATCTGCAACGGGGATTATAGCGGCACTTAGAAGCCTTGGGAAAGAATAAAAAAATATTTTTAAAAAGGTATTGCAAATTCTTTTAAACTTGTGTATAATAGCCCTCGCAACTGAATATTGTCGGTGTGTTGGAATTGGCAGACGAGGTGGACTCAAAATCCATTGTCAGCGATGACGTGTGGGTTCAAGTCCCACCACCGGCACCAGTATGGATAGCTTGGACCTCACCGTTCAAGCTATTTCCTTTATTTCAAAAGAGGGATCAGTACTATGACTGAAACGAAAGAAGAAAAAAATCAAAAGAGTGGAAAAGGCAAGAAAATCGCAATGCGAATCTTGATTGTTTTTGTTGCCGCGATTATGTCCATTGTTGTGACTTTTTTTACAATATTTTTCTTTTTGTTGTATTCACCGTGGACCCGGGAATTCCGGGATCGGTATGTATTGATGACGTATATGACGTCCAATCCGTGGCTTTGTACTTGGTTTTTACCCCAAACAACCATCGATGAAATTTTTGAACAGAATGGCAGCAATCAACCGGATGAAATGGTGGATACATCTATTGTGAAACCTATTGTTACACCAAAACCTACGCCGACTCCGGATTTGCAGCAAACCCCGGCAGCAACCTTATCTTCTACACAAACACCAACGATAAGACCGACGCCAACACCTTCTAAATATACGCCGGTAGCGCCACCCGTATCCGATGTTCCGTTTAAGGCATCTGACAAGTACGGTGAGAAGGTGATTTATCACGATGGTTCCGTTTGCATCGTTGAATTTTCCGGAACTACATCTTGGGGAGACTATACGGCACGTATGATTCAGGTTCAAGATCCTTCCCGTGTTACACTGGGCGTGACCAATACGCTTGGTACGCGGGGACAGCATCTTGCCGGTATGTGTGAAACCAATAATGCATTATGTGGGATTAACGCCGGCGGATTTGTGGACGAGGGCGGACAGGGACATGGTGGTACGCCGCTGGGCACCGTAGTGAAAGACGGCGTATATAACGTGTATACGCAAGAATCGGATCATACCCTTATAGGATTTAATCGGGACAATATCTTGGTAATGGGTAAATTTACGGAAGAAGACGTTGCCAAAAATGAAATTCGGGATGCTATGAGTTGGCGTTATCCTGTATATTTGGTTTTGAATGGGGAGAAAGTGGAATATCAAGGTTATGCATATGGTTACGACCCCAGATCCGCAATCGGTCAATGCGCAGATGGTACGGTGCTACTGCTGGTGGTAGACGGAAGTACTCGCAGAGGTTTTGACGGCGCTGACTTTGGTATGATGGCAGATATGATGTATGCCTTTGGCGCGGTAAATGCAGCGAATTTAGACGGTGGCACGTCCTCTACTATGGCGTTAAACGGAAGGGTTATTAATCGCGTATGTAACCCGCAAGTTGCGTACAATGGACGTTGGTTGGCTACCGCCTGGCTTGTGAAGAATCAATAAGGGGAGATTGAAATGTTGAATTTAAAGAACAAAATCGGTTTTATTTGCGATATGGATGGTGTGATTTATCACGGGAATAAAGTGCTGCCCGGTGTGACGGAATTTATTACGTGGCTGTTAGAGAATCATAAGAAGTTTGTATTCTTGACCAACAGTTCGGAACGAACACCTCAAGAATTAAGCATGAAATTAGAAAGAATGGGTCTCCACGTTACCGCAGATCATTTCTATACCAGCGCTATGGCAACGGCAGAGTTTTTGCACAGCCAAAAGCCCGGTTGTACAGCCTATGTTATCGGTGAGGCGGCACTTACAAAGGCCCTTTATGATAAAGGCATTTATATGAATGATGTGAATCCGGAATATGTGGTAGTGGGAGAAACACGCACTTATAGTTTCGAAAAGATTGAGAAAGCCATTGACCTTGTGCTGAAAGGTGCCAAGCTTATAGGAACCAATCCGGATATTACGGGACCTACTGAGAAGGGCATTTTACCCGCTACAGGCGCCCTTATTGCCCCTGTGGAGATTGCTACGGGAAAGAAAGCGTACTTTGTGGGAAAACCAAATCCTTTGATGCTTCGTCACGGACTTCGCATTTTAGACTGTCACAGCCAGGATATCGCTTTTATCGGCGACCGTATGGATACGGATATTATTGCAGGCATTGAGTCCAATGTGGATACTGTGCTGGTACTCTCCGGCGTAACTTCCAGAAGTGATATTGATAAGTATCCCTATTGCCCTAAGTATATTGCAGAGGGCGTAGGCGATTTAGTGCAAGAGTGAGGTAAGGGCTATGCGCATTGGAATTTCAGCATCATCCCTGGAAAAACAAGGCTACGGTCGTTTTGGAGAGGACACGTATCTTAAATTGAAAGAACATGGTTTTTCCTGTACGGACTTCAATATGGCAGATACGAATGCTGCGGTCTACACGAAGGATTTAGCACAGGCAGAGGCATTCTTACAAAGGGAACGGGCTATGGCTGAAGCTGCCGGTATTGAAATTAACCAGGTCCACGGACCGTGGCGTTGGCCCCCGAAAGATGCTACGGAGGAAGACCGGAAAGAGCGGATGGAGAAGATGAAGAAATCCATTTACTTAACCGCCGTGCTGGGTTGTAAGAATTGGGTGGTTCATCCTATTATGCCTTTGGGATTGGAAGATGCGGATACGGAGAATGCTCTTAGAACGTGGGCTATGAATTTCGTATTTATGGAGGAGCTACTGGAAACAGCCAAGGAATATGATGTTACTGTTTGTTTGGAGAATATGCCCATGCATAAATTCTCTATGTCTAAACCTAAGGAAATCTTAAATTTTGTGGAGCAAATCGGCGATGATCATTTTAAGATCTGTTTAGATACGGGCCACGTATCCGTATTTCCGGAATTGGATTTGGCGGAAGAAACCAGACGGCTTGGCAAGGAAATTCGTGTGCTGCACGTGCACGACAATCGATATAACTGCGATATGCATTTGAACCCTTATGATGGTATTGTGGACTGGGAATCTTTTGGAAAAGCACTTCGGGACATTCAGTTTGACGGTGTTTTTTCCTTGGAAACAGCGCCGGGTGGCAAGTTGCCGGATGCTCTTTTTGAGGAGAAAGCTAAACATTTGGTGCATATTTGTAAACATATTATCGGGACTGTATAAATAGGAGTTCGTTATGCATTCAATCAAACACTTTATTTGGGATTTTGACGGCACCTTAATGGATACATATCCAAACGTTATTCGGTATCTGCGCCTTGGTATGCAAGAGTGCGGCCATGATGCGCCTGATGTGGAAATTATGGAGAAAATGATGACGACAATTGGATATGCAATTCGATATTATAGTGAAAAGTTTGACATTCCGGATTTGAAAGAACGGTATCGGAAATATAGTGTCCAAGAAGCGACGGATCCTATCCGTGTATTTCCCTGTGTGCCGGAAGTACTTCGTCAGATTCGTAAAATGGGTGGATATAACTACATTTTTACCAACCGAGGCGATACCATCTATCCTATTTTGGAACGTGCCGGAATTGAGAATGAATTTACGGAAATTGTAACGGCGGACAGTCCACAGTTTGCTATGAAACCGGCGCCGGATGTCATTCTGTATTTGATGGAGAAATACGGTGGAAACAACGAGAATACTGTGATGATCGGCGATCGCGTTTGCGACCTGGAATCTGCTTATCGTGCCGGCTGTAAGACCTGTCATTTGCTGACGCCATCGGTGCCGCAATATCCGGATTGTGACTTCCGCGTGAACGATTTTACGGAAATGCTAACACATCTTTCAAACCCTTGACAAACGAAATGTCAAGTACTACAATCTGTCCTCGGAATTGAATTATTCTGGAGGATATTTATGCACGTTCTACTTACTTTATCTGTTGCACTTTTTGCGGGTTTGATGCTTTCCAGACTTGCAAAGAAAGTGAATTTACCTGCGGTTACGGCGTACTTAGTTGCCGGTATTCTGATCGGTCCGTACTTATTGGGCCGGTTTGGCGTACGGGGATTGGGATTCATCAGTATGGCGGATATTGAAACCTATAGTTTGCTGCCTGACGTGGCGCTGGGTTTCATTGCGTTCTCCATCGGTAATGAATTTCGTTTGTCTCAGTTAAAGCAAATCGGACGGAAGGCTACGGTGATTGGTATTGCACAGGCTGTTTTCACCACACTCTTGGTAGATGCGGCATTGATCGGATTACATTTTATGATTCCTGATAAATTCCCATTGCCTGCAGCAATTGTGCTGGGTGCGGTGGCATCTGCGACGGCGCCCGCTGCGACGCTGATGGTTGTACGTCAGTATAAGGCAAAGGGGCCGGTTACGGATATTTTGCTTCCTATTGTTGCTTTAGATGATGCGGTAGGTCTTGTGTTGTTTGCGGTATCCTTTGGTATTGCAAAAGCCATTATGTCCGGCCAAGTAGACTTGATTTCCGTTGTGGTAGAGCCTCTTTTGGAAGTTGTTCTGTCGCTTCTGTTGGGTGCTGTGATGGGATGGCTCTTCACGTTCTTTGAGCGTTTCTTCCACTCTCGCTCTAAGCGTCTGGCTATGTCTGTTACCTTCGTGTTGATGACGGTGGCATTTTCCATGATCAACTTTGAAGTTGCCGGCGTACACGTGGCATTCTCCTCTTTATTGGTCTGCATGATGTTGGGTACTATCTTCTGCAACTGCTGTGATTTCTCGGAAGAGTTGATGGACCGCTTGGACCGTTGGACGGCGCCTTTGTTTATTTTGTTCTTCGTAATCAGCGGTGCTGAATTGGAATTGGCCGTGTTTAAAGACTATATCATTGTGTGTATCGGTCTT
>JAFYOJ010000086.1 GCA_017560225.1 Clostridia bacterium | reverse complement strand
TCGGAGTGACCTGACTTGAACAGGCGACCTCTTGCACCCCAAGCAAGCACTCTAGCCAAACTGAGCTACACCCCGAAAGCGCTTTGCGATTATACCATACCTATATTTGTTTGTAAAGCCATAAAAGATAAATTTTCAAAGATTTTTACAAAAATCTTCCAGACACGTCAAAACTGTATCAATTTCTGTCATTGTGTTGAAATGATTGAGGGAAAATCGAACGGTCCCACCTTGTTGTATCGTGCCAAGGGCTTGATGTGCAAGAGGCGCACAATGAAAACCACTTCGTACGCAAATCTCTTTTTCCGACAAGAAATTAGCTAAATTTGCCGGATCCGTACCCAAAACGTGGAGCGATACTACACCGGTATATTGACGCTCCGCAGCAACGCCATACAAACAAACTCGAGAGAATTGTTGAAGTTCTTGGGTAAAATAAGCACGCAATGCACACTCTTTTTCCCGTATATGGGCAATTCCTTGCTTCAGCACATACCCTACACCGGCACATAGCGATGCAATGCCGTGTGTATTCACGGTCCCCGCCTCAAAACATTCCGGCATCTGATTGGGATGAACAAAATCAAAGGTATTGGTACCGGTGCCTCCACACATATACGGTCTTGTAGGAACGTGGGGTGCAATATAAATTCCACCGGTTCCTTGTAAGCCAAACAACCCTTTGTGTCCCGTTATACATAAGATATCCACCGGGACTTGTTCCAAATCCAAATTGACAGACCCTGCACTTTGGGCACAATCCAATATAAACAAAACACCCCTTTGTCTGCATGCGCGGGCAATGGGGGCAATATCATATATTTCCCCCGTCACATTGGATGCGTGGGTCATAACCACAGCGCCCGTCATATCACTAATATTTTGAATGACGGTTTCAGGACAAATATGACCTGTTTCATCGGCCGAAACCACACGAAAATATCCCCTTTTTGCACAAGGACGCAACACTGAATTGTGATCCATTGCGGTTGTAAGAATTTCACCGTAACATAAACTAACGGCAATATTTAAAGCATGAGTCGCGTTTTGGGTAAAAGCGATACGCGAGGAATCTTCTATATGGAATAATTGCCCGATCATTGCTCTGGTTTCCAGTATTTTCTCCCCTGCCCAAACAGATAAACGATGGGCACCTCTACCGGGATTCCCACAATGGGACACAGACTCCCCTAATGCATCCAATACCTCCGGCGGTTTGGGATAACTGGTGGCCGCATTATCCATATAGATCAAAGAGAATCCCTCCTTCATTTCAATTCATTACATTTTATGAACGAAGAAGGAGGGATGTCACAATTTATGCATTAGCTTTTTGCTGTAATTGACGGAACAATTTTCGCACAGCCGGTACTGCTAAAATAATCAAGCAAAGGCACAATTCAGGCAACAAGAATACCAAGTTGTACAAGAAGCAATAGGCCGTTCCGCTAAAGGCGGTTGCATTATATTGCTGATACCAAATCAAGCCGGCAATGACATGGGCAAAATAACGGAATACGTAAGCCAAAATCGTTCCAACGAAGATATTCTTTCTGAAACAACCCGCAATACCCAAAATGGTAAACGCAATGACATAATCCAGCAATGCTTGGGGAATATTCATCACGTAGCCGGGAGATTGAATCATTTGCAAAAGCGAGTAAGTAAAGGCTACGATAAAACCGGGTTTCCATCCGTAAATATACCCAAACAAGATAATAGGCAGCGCACTGGCAAGGGTAATCGAACCACCTTGCGGCATTTCCCACAGCTTAATAAAGGACAAAATAAACGCAAGTCCCAAACACAGGGAACCCATCACAAGGGTCTTTGTATCAAACAATCGTTTCTTTCCCATTTTGACAACAGAAGACTGTGAAACGTCGGGATGCAGTTTTCGATTCACCATACGTACAATCCAATAAATCGCAATACAAATTCCGATTAACCCCAAAACCCAACAGACAAAAAACAACCAATTTTCCTTAAAAGCATCCGTTAAATTCACAGAGCCATCTTGAATAAACGTTCTAAAAATTTTGAGCATAAAAAAACCTCCGACAATAATAATATGTCCGAGGAATCTGTACTCAAGTCTGACGGGAGATCAGAGAGCCGCTTCCCTACGGTAGGATTACCTACACAGGTTCCAGGGGACCGAACAATCCAATCAAGCGAATTGCTACATCTCAGCAATCAGCGCCCCCAGCGGACGAATGAAATATAACACAACGAAAAACAGTTGTCAACCCTTAATTGATTTCTCTTACACCACGAATGGTAATGCGATCCATAGAAGATTGCGTTAAACCTTCTGCGATGATTGCAATCGACTGCACGTCTGCTTCTGACAGAGATTCAGCAAGTACGGTAATATCCACCATCCCGTCAGACATCAGTTCCGCAAAAACATCCACATATCCCAGTGATTTTATTTGTGATTCCAAATCATTTTCACACGTCATCACAGCATCGAGCGATGCCAGCATGCTCTGTGCCTCTGCAATCGTATCTTTATCGGCACTTTGATCTTCCATTACACTTTCGTATTCGTCCGCCAAAGCGCTCTGTTGGTTAAGACGATGCAAACGTTTTCCGGCAAAGTATTCTTCTTCATCCTCAATCTTTGAAACACCAATCAAATCCACAAGTGTATCTGCATCGCCGGAGACCGACGTATCCTCCCCTATTTGAGCCTCAGAGCCGCTCTCCGTAGATAAATTCTGCACAATCGCCAAACCTAACAAGAGCACACAGACACTTAACGCCATGATTCTTTTTGTACGTTGAGATAAATTTTTTATTTTATCAAACAAATTCCATTTCATCTTTTAATCCTCCTTTTCTTGTACAATTTATGTAAGCACAATTAAAAATAGAACTTATTTACCCGGTAAAACCACGATTTTATTGGGAGATAAATCATACAAGGTAACAATCGCTGCTGTAATTCGTTCTTGCACAACCATTTTACCGCCTCCTGCACACACAACACACACAGACCGGATCGCGGGAATCAACTCCTTGGCCGCCACGACACGTTGATTGCCCCCTTGATCTTCCAGTACCAAATATTCCTCATCTTCTTGAAAATCTTGAATCACTCGATTCCCGCCATTTTGATCCGTTTCTTCCGTTTCCTGGGTATGTGTTACTTGATTGGCAAGAAATTCAATAACCGACGACCGGTCACAATACACGATGACGGATACCGCACCAACACCCTCTATATTTTCCAAAAAGCGAGCCAACCGATTTTGATGATATTCTGTAATCGTACGCCAATCGGTCACCACTCCTTGTGTAGCACCATCGTTATAAGCAGCGTCAGTTTCGTATTGGGATGCGGAATTGGAAATTGTGTACGATGTACGCTTTGTGTTCGGTAAAAAGTTTCCTATACACATTACACACATTCCCAGCAAAACCATCCCAATAGGCAGACGGCAGACTGTCGGAATCGACCAATTAAATTTCATTTTACCCATAAGACGCCTCCTCAAATACCGTTATGCAATCCAAATCAATTTGAAGCCATGCAGAAACACTGCTTTGTATCGCCTTTAATTGATCAAGATGTTCTTTCTTGCTTGATTCTGTCTGCGGAAAAATAATGATCGGCGGGATCCAGGAATCGTTATCTTTCTCTTCTCCGAAAGAAACATACAGATAGACGTGTTGAATCTGTCCAAAAGTATCGGTCCCCCAATTTTCATCCACAAGGATTTCACCGCGACAATCTTCAACTGAATCCATCCCCTCCACGTAGGCAATGATTGCTTCTAAACACTGATGCTTATACTGAGTCAAAATTTGATTTTGACTTTCTGCCGAATTGTCCAACGTGGCATTGATATCCAAATCATCCAAATCGAACCACTGCTTGCTTTGCACAAACTGACCAATGGGCTGTACAAAAGAAAGCATCAACATAATCCCCGCAATACCGCCCAAAATGCTTTTTAAACGGCTTTCAGGCAGCACGGAATAAAGAACAGACAGTAAGACAACGAGAAAAATCAGCCTCAAAATCCACGCCATTTCAGCACCTCCTCAGATTATACAGCCATCCCCACAATACGAACAATCACGGCCACATTGATCAAAGCAATGGCTGCTGTTAAAATATTCAATCCGGCCAGTCCGCCAGCACCCTCTGATACCGCTTCCAAAAGCGTAACGACTGATTTCTCCCCAAAAGGCCGGATACAAAATGCCGTCATTTTATAGATTAAACTATAAATAAACAGATGAATAAAGGGTTTAAGCAGACAACCAATGACTGCGATACAAACCCCCACACCCCCTGCACCGGCCAATACGGAAGATCCGGCATAAATCATTTCTGCACTTTCCGCCAAATACCGTCCCACAACAGGAATCATACTACCGGCATAGCGCAAGGATCTTCCTACCGTGGTAGCGTTGGCCCCCAGCACAGTACCACCAATGGCAGATACAATAGTAAAAATTAACATCACAATGCCTAACCCCCACGAAAAAAGGCTACGAACGCTTTGTTTAAGGCCATTCAAAGAAAAAGGACCCGATATACCTTCCGATATTCCAAGCGCCGTTTGGCACAACAGAAGAGGTAGAAACACATACAAAATCAACACGCCCAACAGTTGTGTAACCAACAGAAACAAACCGGTTCCGCCGGTAAAACTCAACGAAAACAACGCAGGAATTGCGGTGACCATAACACTCGTTAATTCAGCAATGCCTGTCCTGCTAACGCTCACCAAAGCTACAAAATCTTTCAAAAGAGGCAAACCGCAAATTCCAACCAATAACAAAGAAGACATTTTCCATTTAGACAGAAACAGACTGATAATACTGACCGATAATATGAATATAACGGTAAATTTTGTTTCATTGGCTACGTCCCCGGCATAAGCAATCACTTCTAAGAAAACTTGATTCCAACGAATGTCAGAAATGGAGCCGGAAGGATCCAAATCAAACAAAATGTTGTATTCTTGCAGAAATTCAAGACCTTCCATTGTATTTTCTCCTCTTTTACCCTTGTAAAATGTCTTCCACCAAAGAAAGCATTTCAATCACAAAAGGAACTGCCAAAATCCCCAAACTGATTCGACCAACCATTTCAATACCCTGCGCCAGCAGAGGTTGTCCCGTACTTTTACAAAACTCACCGGTGAAATC
>JAFYOJ010000002.1 GCA_017560225.1 Clostridia bacterium | reverse complement strand
TTGTATTCCGCATTATGTTCGCTGGATTCTGTGCAGTAATAGCCAAAGTGACGGATATAGTCCAAACGAACTTTATCTCGGTGAGCTGGTCCATCAATAATAGCGCCAATCTTGCTCTTAATTTCCGGATAAAGATCATTGCCATCCTTATCTTCAATCTTAAGTAACCAAGCCATGTGGTTAATGCCGGCAATGAGTTCCTTGCGTCCTTCCAACTTATCGGCCATATCCAGCTCGCCCAACAGGGTTTCCGTACAAACCTGTACGCTGTGGCAAAGGCCCAATGTATTGATACCGGAATACCGCTGCATATAGCCTGTAATCATGGCCATGGGATTTACGTAGTTTAAGAACAAAGCATCCGGGCAAACCTCCTGCATATCCTTGGCAAAATCCATCACCACGGGAATGGTACGAAGGGTTCTCATAATGCCGCCGATGCCCAAGGTGTCACCGATGGTCTGTCTCAGACCGTATTTGTTGGGAATTTCAAAGTCCGTAATAGTACAAGGGTCGTACCCGCCTACCTGAATGGCATTTACCACAAAATTGGCGCCCCGCAAGGCATCTTTCCGCTTCTCTACACCACAGTAGCACTCAATCTTCCCGTATCCACCCTTGGCTTTCCGCATTGCCTCTAAGATCACGCGGCTTTCTTCCAACCGCTCCCCATCAATATCATACAAAGCGAAAACGCTATCTCGCAGTGCCTCCACGCACAGACAGTCACCAATTACATTTCTCGCAAAAACGGTGCTTCCCGCACCCATAAAAGTAATCTTCAACATATAAGGGAATCCTCCTTTGTCAATCTACCTGCAGTATAGCATAATCCTGTCCCAAATAAAAGTTGCTATTTGTTTGTAAAACTTGTTATAATGTTGGGTATTGAAACATTTTACCGACAAGGAGTCCCCTATGAATCCCAACGAACAAGTGGTCTATATTTTGAATGAACAGTACCCCGGACTGAGTCCCACCCAGTTCGGTTTCCAGGCCTGCTGTCCCGGTCACAGCTATGGTCCCTGTGTGCGCCCCTTCTGGCTGCTGCATTACGTTATTTCGGGCACAGGGATTTTTACCCGCAACGGCACCACCCACCAAATCGCCCCCGGCGAAATTTTCGTCATCCCCCCCGGCTTGGAAACCTACTACGAGGCCGACCAAGAGAATCCTTGGAACTATATTTGGATTGGTTTCGAGTATGACCCAAAAATGCCTCAAGTGTTTGATGCGCCGGTGCTTCGTATTCCCGGTGCCGGCGAGATTTTCCAGGAAATGCGCCGTTGTCAAGGGATGGACGGCGGGCAGAGTGCGTTCCTCAGCAGTCGGATTTGGGCGCTGGTGGCAAGGGCCTTGGAGGCGGGTAAAAAGCCGCTGGATCATATCGATAGAGCACTCAATTATATTTCCACCTCGTACATGCAAGATATTTCTGCCACGGCGCTGGCGGAGGTATTGAATTTAGACCGATCTTATTTCAGCACCTTATTTAAGGAGCGGCTGGGCGTTTCCCCCGGCAAGTATATTCAGAATTATCGATTGAACAAAGCGGTAGAATTGATGACGGTGCAAGGAGAATCCATTTCCGTGGCCGCTATGTCGGTGGGATACTTGGATATTTGTAATTTCTCCAAGGCTTTTAAGCAACGGTACGGGATGTCACCAAGGGCGTATTTGAAGAACGGGTAAAATGATTGAGATATTTTGTTTTTTACCCATAAATTTATGGTTCACGGCTCATTTCCGGGTAAAATCAGACCAAAAACTGTTTTTTTTGCCCGAAAAATACAAAATGCCGGGTAAAAAGTACGACAAAGCGCCCCTTTTTACCCGGTAAATACGAACGAAAGCAAAAACCGCCCAACCGGGCGGTTTCTCTTATTATGCTCAATCCAACAACGTGTTATAGTAAAGCAACGGAATGGCAGACCAGCCGTGGCACAAAGAGCCGGAGTCATCTACCTCGGCAGCGCCATTGGCCGTTTCCCAAAGAGACGTCGCATTCTCCTGAATCATCGCAAAGAACATCTTGTCGATTTCATCCAAAACGACCTTCTTGTAATGCTCCCGATCCACCGCCAACATACCGTCAAAACGGAAGAGATTCATAGAGGTGGTACTGGGCAATACCGTAAGACCGGTATCTGCAGGACCATTGGCTTCCATAATCTTCAAAATAACAGATTTGTCCACATCCTTCGCCGCACCGCAAACGACGCACAAGCTGTTGGTCAGTACGCTGAACTCATCAAAGCGACGATCCAAGAAAGAGATAAACAGCTTCTTCTCCGGATTGTAAAATGCCTTCGCAATGCTTACATTGATTTCTTCAGCAATTTTACGATACTCGGCCGCATCGGCCTTCTCCCCAAGGGCGTCGGCAATCACTGCCAAATTCTGCAAAGCCAAAGAGAAGAATGCATTCAAAGGTGCCTCGTATGTCGGTACGTCAGATTGATGGGTGCCCACCAAGCCGTCGGTCCATTCATAGAAGTTCCAGAACTTCGGGAATGTGCAGAACGTACCGATCAAGCCATCTTCTTCTCTGCGACGCTCCATAAAGACGCTCAGAAGTTTCTGCAAGAAAGGATATTTCTCTTTAAGGAAATCCTTATCCCCGGAGTAATCCATATATTCACGCATCTGCACGAAGTAAATCAAAGAGAAAGACGGAATGGGTTGAATGTCCAAACCGGAGGGATAACAAAGTCCCAACAAGCGATCTTCACGCATACCGTGAGATACCAAATTCAAGCAAGAACGGGCAAATTCCGTATCGCCAAATGCATGGTAAGTAAAGAGCATCTGGTTTCTGGAGTCCATGGTATAGAGGGCCTGCTCTCTCCAAGGACAGTCCTCATAGTGCTCATGCATACACTGGCGAAGGGTATTCACGGCCACGTCGTACAAGCGGTTCCGAAGCAGATTGCCACAGTCAAAGGGCTTTACGTCAACAGGGTAATACGTTTCCCGAATACCTGCGTAATGAATGGTCGCCGTCTTACCCGGAATGAAGATCTGCAAATAGCGGCTGCCCAAACGACGCATAGGATACAAGAATACGTTTCTGCCTGCTTTTGCTCTGTAATCCGCACAGAAGTCATAGATACAAGAGCCGGTACGAATCGCCGCACGAACACGGCCATCTAACAAATGCTCACCCCATCCAACCAGCACGTCGCAAGCATCTTCAACGGTAATATCCAAATCCAAGAAACCGGCGGTTTCTCTGCCCATATCCAAGATGGCATAGACGCCGTCTTCTCCGGGCAATGCGTTCAAGGTGAAAGAGGTTGTGCCATCGAAGGTTGCATGCGCCAATCGCGTCACAAGAGCTGCCTTCTGCATCTGCATGGAAGCAATCTCATCATTCCCTGTGCGGTACATAAAGCCGCCGCTATGGGAAATCGTAGCATGGAAACGATCTGCCAAAACCAGCTTCTTAATGGGACGAACCACCAAATCTTTGGTATGGCCTTCCACCAGGTAGCTTCCGTGTGCAAAATCTTCTGCCACGTCATTGGCATCGTATTTGAAAGAAAGGCCTAACTGAGAGGAAACAGAAATACAACGATACGGCACATATCCGGGCGTCTTGCGACTAAGTGTATTCGTATTGGAAACAAGAAGCTCCTTGCCGTCTTCTGTAAGCAAGAAAATAACGCCTGCAGGTTTCTTAATATACGTCTGGGTGTCAATGCCCTGATACCAAACGGTCAAAACAAAATCGTTTTCCCCGTCTTCCACGTGTGCACTGATATCCAGGCTATCATATACTTTATAATCCGGGAAATCTGGGAACTGACCGAACTCAATCAATGCGCCGTTCTTGTACAGTGCATAGTCCGTATCGCAGCTAACGTTCAAGCGATAAGTCGCGCCCTTCTTGCCGGTAAAAGACAGTTTAAAGTCCATATATTCATCGGATTTCGCTTGCGCAGTACCCCAGATCCATTGGCAGTTCTTAAACATATTCTATGTTCCTCCTCGTATGCCGTTTGTTTTTTTATATTTATGGGTGGATTATAACATATACAGGAAAGATTGCAAGCCTTTTTTTGGACAAAATTTGCGGTAGCGAGAACAGCGCTTCTATCTGTAAATATCTTATTTTTTAATATGAGGTAATTTACTGGTTATACCGCCTACGAGGTTAGAGGGTACCGATATACCTGTTGTCACCAAAGCATCAAATACATTTGTGACAACATCCGCAATGCCTTCACGATTTCCTTGAATAGCTTCGCCGCCCCGCTTTTTAGATTGTTCTTGATATTCAGCAATTTTCTTTAAACGTTCCAACTTTTCATCGGTGGTTAAAGTATTGTCTTGACAGACGATTTCCCGCATAAGTGCATACGTTTCGTTCACGTCTTCATTGAATGTTTTCACACCGGAGGCATATTTCTCCGCATCTCCCGCACTTGTTACATTATTACATATATTGGCAACTTTATCAAATAAAACAGATAATACTTGTGGATCCATTCTTGCACATCCTTTTCTTTTGATGCGTCCATTATACTTCCTCTGACAGAATTTTACAAGTAGCCGTATTCGGTCATTCCGTTTTATCAAAATAATAAAAAAGAATGACTTTTCCCGACAAAAACAACGTTTTTTCATTCCAAAAACAGTTTTTATAAAAACTGAATGACGATTTTTGCAAAAACAGTCATTCCAAAATCAAAACTCCGCAAAACAGAATGACACCCACCCATCACGCAACAAAAAAAGAACCCAAGTATTCGATCAATACTCAGGTTCTTTCCACTGGTCGAGGTGACAAGATTTGAACTTGCGGCCCCTACGTCCCGAACGTAGTGCTCTACCAAACTGAGCCACACCTCGTAGAACGCTTGCCATAATACCGCAGGGCGGCAATTAAGTCAAGCATTTTTGGTACAGATAAAATATTTTCTGTCAGTACCAAAAAAAATTGGTACAGGTAAAATACTTCTCACCTGTACCAACAAATCATCATTAGAACAATCCCGTCACGGTTCCATCTTCCGCAATATCCAACTTATTCGCCGCAGGCTCCTTAGGAAGACCGGGCAGTGCCAAGATACTGCCGGTCATCACAACCACAAAACCGGCACCATTCGACAAAGTCACGTCCGCAACCGACATGGTAAAGCCGGTAGGACGGCCCAATAATTTCGCATTATCCGAGAACGAATACTGGGTCTTTGCAACACAAATGGGCAAGCCGCCGAAACCTTGCGCTTCCAGGCGATCCAGCGTTTCCGCCGCGCGAGCAGAATAAGTCACACCCTCTGCCCCGTAAATCTTCTTACAAAGCATTTCAATCTTATCCCGCAAAGGTAAATCCAAGGGATAAACAGGCGCATAGTGTTCCGCGCCATCCTTCTCTTCAATCAAGCGTACTAACTTCTCAGCCAAGTCCACACCGCCGGCACCGCCCTTGCCGTGTACCTCCGTCAAACTGCTGGACACACCGCGGGCTTCGCAATAAGCCGCAATCTCATCAAGCGCAGCCGGACTATCATCGGCGAAACGGTTAATAGCCACAATACAAGGAAGACCATACTGCTGAATATTCTCAATATGACCACCCAAATTCGCAAGTCCTGCCTGCAAATCACCATTTCCGTGGTGAAGAAGTGCTCTCAAGGTCGCCACAATAACAACCGCAGAAGGTTTGAGACCTGCCTGACGGCACTTAATATCCAAGAACTTCTCTGCACCCAAATCCGCACCAAAACCGGCCTCAGTAATACAGTAATCCGCAAGCTTCATAGCAAGTTTGGTTGCCCGCACGCTGTTACACCCGTGGGCAATATTGGCAAAAGGTCCGCCATGCATAATGGCCGGCGTTCCATCGATGGTCTGTACCAAATTGGGTTTCAATGCATCCTTCAAAAGCAACGCCATGGCACCCTGTGCCTTCAAATCCCGCGCATACACAGGCTCCCCTGCCCGATTATACGCCACAACAATTCGTCCCAGGCGCGCTTTCAAATCTTCCAGTCCCTCTGCAAGACAAAGCACCGCCATCACTTCCGTAGCAACGGTAATAACGAAGCCGGACTCTCTGGGAATGCCCTGTTTAGGACCACCCATACCAATCACGATATTGCGCAGGGCACGGTCATTCATATCCACACAGCGCTTAATCACAACACGATTTACATCAATTTCCAGCTCATTGCCCTGGAACAAGTGGTTGTCCAACATTGCGCAAAGCAAGTTATTAGCAGCGGTAATCGCGTGCATGTCGCCGGTAAAATGCAAATTGATCTCTTCCATAGGAAGCACCTGAGCGTATCCACCGCCGGTAGCACCGCCTTTCACACCCATAACAGGTCCCAAAGAAGGTTCACGCAGTGCCATGATAGTATTCTTCCCAATATAAGTAAGCGCATCGCCCAAACCAACTGTAACGGTGGTCTTGCCCTCCCCTTTCGGTGTCGGGTTAATGGCTGTTACCAGTACCAATTTACCATCGGGACGATTCTTACAAGATTGAATAAATTCTTCCGAAATCTTCGCCTTATACTTGCCGTAAAGTTCCAAAGCATCCAACGGAATGCCTGCCTTATCTGCAATTTCCGTAATCGGTTTCATCGTTGCCTGTTGTGCAATTTCAATATCGGATAACATCGCGTCAACTTCCTTCCTTCAATCAAGTTCTTCTTCTACGTTTCAAAACATCTTTCCCGGCAATGGAATAACCGAAAAAGCCTAATATCTTCCCTAAACTATAATACTCACCGTGGTTATAGGCCACCAAGTCCGCCTTACGCATATCCACGGTACCTTTATGGTCCATCAAGGACTTTGCCACCTGCACGCCCACAATGTCTGCAATAAATAAATCGTGGGAGCCTAATTCCAGCACTTGCCTTACTTTACATTCCAAATGTACCGGCGATTCAGCAATCATGGGAATCTTCAACGTAGGAGATGCCACACAAGTAAGACCGGTTGCTTGGAACTTATCCAAGTCGCGACCGGACTTTACACCGCAGAAATCCGTTTCCCAACATAAACCTTGGGAGACCAAATTCACGCCAAAAGTCCCTGTCTTCTTAATTAATCCGTGAGAATATCTGGATTTCCGTACCGAAATAGACAACATGGGTGGTTCAGAATTCACCGTACCGGCCCAAGCCAGTGTAATAATATTCGGCTTCTCCGGATCGCCGCAGGTCACCATCACAGCCGGCACAGGACTAAGAAACGTAGACGGTTTCAAAGCCTGCTTCTGTACAAAACGTTGCATATTCGGATCCACATTATGTGCCTTCAAGAAATACGCATCCCTTCGGAAAATCAGTTCATTTTATTATATACCATTTTACCCCTATTTGTACAGAGCAAATTCTTCTTTCAAATACAAACAATTGAGCACTTTTTCTGCAACCGACATACGATTGAAGAAATAATGGTTGGCCGCCTCGTATCCAATGGTAGCGTTATGGATCATCACTTCATACATCATTAAAGCAATCTCCAATTCCCGGTCTAACAATGCCAGAATTTGTGGCAGATATGCCGAGTCCCCCGTTTCGTCGTACAAATTCCGCAGACGATTATAGGTAATCTGTTGGTAGCCGCTTTGAAGCAAACAATACGTAGCGCTGGCCACCTGCATAAACTCCGTTAAACAAGGCGAATTTGCCAGCATTTTACCCGTCACCCGGCTTTCCAGCGCGCGCAATCCTTCTCCCCATTTCTCTGCCATCAAACCAAATTGCTTTTCCAGTACTTCCACCGGGAAGATGCCGCGCCACTCATCAATATCATCATAAGGAAGGCCCGTCATAGTCGCCCGAAGGCCGGTTTTGTGTCGGAACAACGGATTGGAAGGTCCCATATACTGAGGACCTTTATAAGCAACCACAATGTGGAAAGGATAGTTCGAGAACGCATCACTGAAAGCATGGCAAGCATCTGCCACCATTTTACAGGCATCCCCGAACAAAATCTCCATCTGCTCCTCCGGCGTGATCCCATCGGTCCAATAATACCGACTCAAAATTTCCAAAACCACGGAAGGATAACCACCCAAAGACCAGCCCAGCATCAAACCATCCACCAAACCCGTCAGTCTGTCCAGATGCATTTTCTGCAAATCCAGCACCGGCAAATAAGGCACCGACGGACACTCCCAGGAATTATTTATTTGCACTTTCGCAACCGTGGATACTCCAGCCGATTTAGCCGTATCCCAATACCGCTGCGCCCGGGCTCCGGGACCCACCATACTGATGGAATAGTCCAAAACAGACGTTGGCACGCCACCAATGGTCTTCTCTACCCCTTCTTCGCTCACACTAAGCAGCCGAACGCCTTCTTTCTTGAAAGTTTCCATGGCATCCCCAAAGAATTCCGGCGGAATTTTATCTTTGGCTTCTCCGTAAACGCCTCCCCATGCCCAACTATAAGCCAGCACTTCAATCTTGGGATTTACTGCCTTGGCCGCTCGTGCAATGAGCACGTTATTCTCTACAATCACCTCATGCATTGGGCGCTGACTGCACCTCGGGCAATTAGGTGTACAGGTGTGGGAGTAGCAGTGGGTACGGTTCTCC
>JAFYOJ010000085.1 GCA_017560225.1 Clostridia bacterium | reverse complement strand
TTCAAACGGTAACCGGAACGCTCGCCAAGGTCACCTAAGAAAACAACCTTCTGACCTTCTACGGTCATTAAGTATACAACGCTGCTTTCGTTTACTACGTTATACGTAATGCTTTCGTCCGGTACCAACATAACTTCGAAATCTACGCTGCCAACGCTGAACTTATCCCCGGGTTGTACAACCGTGATACGATCCGCAGGGAGCTTTGCCAATGCTTCGTAGAACTTGGTGTGGGTTACGGTGGTGGCATTCTCATACTGCTCGATAATCTCATACTTCAAGAAATTATGGTATACGTGCTTGATTTCCAACGCTTCCGGCATGTTGAGTACGATTTCGGAAAATGCGTCGCAGTGGTCATTGTGGCAGTGGGTCTGAATCCATGCTTCGATGACGGGCACGTCCAACCCGGAAAGTTCTTTCGCCTTGGCGATAATATCCACGGCATTTCGGTCGTAACCGCCGTCTACCACAAGCAATTTGCCTTCTTTTGTCTTCATAACGTAAGACATCATCTGGGAGGGATCTACCAGCTGATACAGAACAGTTTTATTTTCCATTTTTCTCTTTCCTCCTGTTGGGAAAATTTTTTCTACATTATAGCAAGTTTCGTAGGGAGTTACAAGGGAATTTTTGAAGATTCGACTCAATTCGTCGTTGTTTACGACGTATGAAAGGTACAATGGACCATAAATCTATGTTAAGGGGGAGTTTTGCATGATGTTGACTAAATTAGAGGCAGATGGTCGAGAGGTTCGTGTTTGTGATGTAGGAGGGAATGACTATATTTCACTTACCGATATCGCTAAGTATAAGAGTGATGAACCTAAAGATGTGGTGAAAAATTGGTTGCGTTCGAAATCTACCATTGAATTTCTCGGTTTATGGGAGAAGTTAAACAATCCACATTTTAAAGGGGTCGAATTCGACACCTTTAAAATGAAAGCGGGATCGAATGCTTTCACGATATCGCCGCAACAGTGGATTCAAACAACTGATGCGATGGGTTTGATATCGAAATCTGGACGGAAATGTTTAATAACGCCAACGTTGTCACCACAGGAAATGGTGTATACATACGCGTCGGAGGCGGATTTGTTAAATGTGGCGCTCTTTGGTAAAACGGCAGGAATGTGGAGAAGAGAACGAGATATTTCGGGGACCACACCGAACATTCGTGACTATGCATCGATTGAGGAATTGGTGGTACTTATTAATTTGGAAGATACGAATGCAGATTTAATCAAACAAGGTGTACCGCAATTGGAACGATTAAAAATATTGAGGGAGAAAGCATATTGTCAATTGAAACTATTAACGGAGCAATCCCTAAACTTTTTACCCGGAAACCCTTGACAATCTTCCTTTTATTGGCTATACTAACAAAGTAGTTTTATTGGTTTGATGTTGAAGAGTGGGATTTGCCCACTCTTTCGTTTTATCAAGAAAGGAGAGTGTCCATGAGCGTTGTGCAGAAAGTAAGCGATATTGCCCGTCCCATTGTGGAAGGTTTAGGCATTGAGCTGATTGACGCAGAGTACGTAAAGGAAGGCAGCAAATGGATTTTGCGACTTTACATTGATAAGAAAGGCGGCGTGGGCTTAGATGACTGCGAGGCAGTCAGTCGGGCAGTGGAGCCGGCAATCGATGCGGAAGATCCTATTCGGGAACCCTATGTGTTCGAGGTGTCTTCCCCGGGTTTGGAAAGACCTTTGAAGACGGACCGGGATTTTGCTCGGTATGAAGGGGAAGCCGTAGAGGTTGGCTTGTATGCACCTAAGGAGGGTGTTAAGCAGTTTACGGGCACGCTGCAAGGCAAGCAAGATGGTGTGATTACAATACTCTGTGGAGAGGAAGAAATTCATTTTACAGAGAAAGAAGTAGCCGTTGTAAAGCGGACGATTATTTGGTAATAAATTTAGGAGGTTACGAAGAAGAATGAGTGCTGAATTATTATTTGCATTAGACGAACTTGAGAAAGAAAAGGGAATTGACAAAGAAGTCATTATTGCTGCTATTGAAGAAGCTTTGAATGCGTCTTACAATAAGACGGAGAGTGAAACCAGCAATACCCGTGTGGAATTTAACCGCGAGACCGGTGAGATTAAAGTATTTGCCCAAAAAGAGGTTGTAGAAGTGGTTATCGATGACAGCCGTGAACTTTCTTTGGCAGAAGCACGTACCATTGATCCTGAATTTGAATTGGGTGAGATTGCTGAATTCGAAATTACACCCAGAAACTTCGGCCGTTTGGCAGCACAGAAGGCAAAGCAGATTATTATCCAGAAGCTTCGGGAAGAAGAACGCTCCAACGTATATGAGCAGTTCCTCTCTAAAGAAAAAGATATTGTAACCGGTACCAT
Source organism: Clostridia bacterium (assembly GCA_017560225.1). Classification (GTDB taxonomy): domain Bacteria; phylum Bacillota; class Clostridia; order UBA1212; family UBA1255; genus RGIG9099. The sequence continues at coordinate 2,173 of JAFYOJ010000085.1, read as the reverse complement.
TCAAAGAATTGAAACGAAAGATAAACCGGATGGTACGAAAGAGCGTATTATTCACGTGGATCTTGGCCGTATTGAAGGTATCATGATGCCTGCAGAGCAAGTTCCCGGTGAGCAGTACCGCGTATATGACAGAATTAAAGCTTACGTATTGGAAGTACGGGATAAGGGATTCAAGAGCAAAGAACCTTGCGTGATGATTTCCAGAAGCCATCCCAATCTTGTAAGACGATTGTTTGAAATGGAAGTTCCGGAAATTGCAGACGGCGTTGTTGAGATTATGAATATTGCCCGTGAGCCCGGTTCCAGAACCAAGATGTCTGTCTACTCTAAAGATGAGAACGTAGAGCCTGTAGGTGCTTGCGTAGGTCAGAAGGGTATGCGTGTGCAGGTAATCGTAGATGAACTTCACGGTGAACGTATTGATATTATCAAGTGGAGTCCTTATGCAGATGATCTCATTGCCAGCAGCTTGAGTCCCGCAAAAGTTATGCGTGTATTCGTAGACGAAGAAGAGAAAGCAGGTACGGTTATCGTTCCCGACAATCAGTTGTCTTTGGCGATTGGCCGTGAAGGACAGAATGTACGTCTGGCTGCAAAGCTGACCGGCTGGAAGATCGATATTAAGAGCGAATCTCAAGTACGTGCCAGCGTAGAAGAAGAACTCTTTGCAGACGGTGATACGGATGCAGAGTCCGTAAGTCCTTTCAGTGAAGACGGCAGTTTTGATCCGAACTTGATTTGAGTCTGCTTTCTGATCGATGTGAAGCGAGGTGAGTGTCTTGCAACAAAGAAAAGTCCCTATGCGTAAGTGTATAGGTTGTATGAATTCAAAACCGAAACGGGAATTGCTCCGCGTCGTACGTACGCCGGAGGGGGAATTGAAAGTGGATGCATCCGGAAAGATGAACGGACGGGGTGCATATTTGTGCAAAGACCCTGCCTGTTTCGATAAGATGGTGAAAGGTCATAAATTGAATCGAGAATTTGAGATGGAGATTGATGCTTCTGTCTATGAAACACTGCGAGAGAACTTCAATCAAGTACAGCACACATCTGGAGGTGGCGCTATTGGATAATAAGATTAAAGTCAATGAGCTTGCGAAGAAGATCAATGCTTCCAACAAGCGTGTAATTGAAATTTTGAATGAAATTAACATTTTCCCCAAGAGTACCATGAGTACGTTGGAGGAAGAAGAAGTGAAGGCATTTTACGCCCACATCGGCTACAATGCGGATAAGAAGAAACCTGCTTCTAAAGCGGCTGAAACGGCTACCGGGGATGCCGGTAAGAATGCCGCTGCACCGAAAATGTCCGGCATGGTCATTCGCAGAATTGTAAAGAGTTCTTCTTCGGATGACTATTACAACAATGAAGCTAATGAGGATAAGGCAGGGAAGAAGAATGCTCGTCAAAGTACGACGGCTTCCTCCGGGCTTCGTTCCGGATACGTTGCGCGCAGCGATGCGAGTGATGCGAGCGCTACACAGGGTGCGGCCAATTCTGCGTCCCAAGACACAACGGTGAAACCGGTGGTTTCCACCTCGGATGCACCGAAGATTGTTCGTCGTGTGAAGAAAGTCGACGCACAGCCGAAAGCGGAAGAACCTGTACAGGAAACAAAAACAGAGGAACTGGTTGAAACACAACCGGTTGCTGAAGAGAAGCCGGTTGTGACGGAAACGCCGAAAGTGGAAACGCCTCAGGCAGAAGAAACACCGGTGGTCAAAGCAGAAGAAAAGCCTGCTGAGAAACCGGCCGAGGAGAAGCCTGCTGAACCGGTACGTAAACCCTCCGTGTCTTCTGAACCCAGAAGAGGTCCTGTCTATATTTCCAGAGGAAATCCTGTGGAACCCAGACCCCGACCGGGCGACAGACCGGCAAGACCGGAAGGACGTGGGGATAGACCCCAAAGACCGGAAGGCGGCAACCGCGAAGGTGGCTTTAACCGTGACCGCGGCAATGGTCCTCGTTTTGGTGGTCAAAATGGCGGAAATCGTCCCGGCGGAAACCGTGAGGGCGGATTTAACCGTGGTCCCAGAGGTCCGGTTATTCCTCAGGTAGATCCTGCACTTCTTGCAGGGCAAGAACCTCGCAGAGATTATGCCGGTAAGATGTATGAAAAGAATCAGGAGAAGAACTCTAAGAAAGATGGCAAGAGAGATACTTCCAGAC
>JAFYOJ010000084.1 GCA_017560225.1 Clostridia bacterium | reverse complement strand
GCAGTATTCTGTATGTAGACGGAACTTATTATTGGTACGGCGAGAATAAAGAAGGCATTACCGGAATGGCCACGGGGGAGAAATGCTCTTATTGGCACCACGGTGTACGTCTGTATTCTTCTGCGGATTTATATAACTGGAAAGACGAAGGGGTTATTATGGCGGAAAGCAGCGATCCCGATAATCCTTTCCATCCTGCCAATATTATGGACAGACCGCATATTCTATACAATGCACAGACGAAACAATACGTTATGTGGTGTAAGACGTGCAGAGGGGATTTCTCCAAAGCGCAATTTTCCGTCTGTGTGAGTCCCGATTTATATCATTTTGAATTTAAACACGAAATTGATCCGGCACCGTATTATGCAGGCGATTTTGATTTGTTTATTCATGCGGGGAAAGCCTACGTGGTATTTGAACATCCCCATGCCAAAATGATTGCCTGGGAATTAGATGATACCTATACGAATTTGGTTGGGAATCCCAGTTGTCATTTGGAACAAGAATGTCCGCCTTATGTGCGGGAAGCACCGGCCTATTTTACGCATCAGGGAAGACAGTGGATCTTAACCTCCGGCACCACCGGGTATTATCCCAATCCTACATTTTACCACGAAATGACGTCTGTTCACGGACCTTGGACGGACTGCGGGGATGTATGCCGAAATGACACCAAACACAATTCCTTCCACGCCCAATTCTCCTCCGTGTTTAAGCATCCCGGTAAGAAGAATTTGTACATAGCATTAGGGGATCGGTGGCTGACGGATTTGGCTGTGGATTTGCCCAATATGGAAGACGCTATTTATGCACTGTTCTCGCTTAAAGCGCAAACCAAATTTGACGGAGCAGAGTTGCCCACTTTAACGGATGAGAATACTTCTGAAGCCGATTACGTATGGCTTCCGATTCTTTTCCAAGAAGACGGTACACCTTATATTGTATGGCGAAGAGAATGGTCCTTAGAGGAGTTTGATTGATATGAGATTGTCCATAGAAACCCATTGGTTGAGAGAGAAATTTGACGATGCTACGGCACTTCGTATGATTCAGAAGGCGGGCTTTGATGCTTTTGATTATTCCTTCTACTGGATGCGCCCGGAGCAAGATGTGTTGGGGGATGACTACCTATCCCATGCCAAGCGTATCCGTAGTCTTGCGGATGAACTTGGTCTTCAATGTAATCAAGCCCATGCCCCGCTGGAATTCTATTACGCCAATCAAATGAATGAATCGGACCCGCTGTATCTGCGGATTGTGCGGGCCATTGAATTTGCGGCCGTATTGGGTGCGGACAATATTATTATTCACGCGGTGCCCGGGGCGGCGCTTCCCGAGGACGTAGACTTCTACGCGTATAACCGTGCGTATTATTTGAGTTTCTTGCCTTATTGTGAACGGTTTGGAATTTCCATTTCCGTAGAAAACTTGTACGTAATTCACAATCCGGTATTGGGGGATCCCATGGAAATGCAGTCTTTCGTGCGCAGCTTGCAATCGTCCTATTTTAATATTTGCATGGATTTGGGCCATTCGGGTAAAACGGGTTTTGATGTGGCAGACAGTATTCGCAAGATGGATCCTACGCTATTGAAAGCGCTGCACGTCCATGATAATGACAAGAAAGATGATCATCATTGGCTGCCTTACGAAGGTCAATTTAATTGGCATGAAATTGCCTGCGCCCTTCGAGATATTGGTTATCAGGGGGATTTCACCTATGAGATATTTGGCTTTTTGCGGAAGCAAGATCCGGGCAACTTGCAGGCAGCCCTGAATTTTGCCGAGGCTACGGGCCGCTTTATCATGAAGAAAATACAAGGATAATACTATGACCAACGATCCCTTATTTCGCAATCCCACCGGCGCATATCGCGCAATTCCCTTCTGGGCGTGGAATTGCCGCTTAGAAGAAGCCGAATTGCTTCGTCAAATGGATATTTTCAAAGAAATGGGTATGGGGGGCGTGATGATTCATGCCAGAGACGGACTGGATACCCCTTATATGTCTCCTGAATTTATGGAGAAGGTGCAGGCCTGTGTGGAGAAAGCAAAGTCCCAAGGGATGTTTGTGTGGCTTTATGACGAAGACCGATGGCCTTCCGGTGATGCGGGCAGACAAGTGACGAAAAACCCAAGATATCGGATTCGCGTGGTGAAAATGACCGCTGTTTCAGAACCGGTTTTACCGCAAGCAGAGGCAATTGCCTGCGGCGGCACATATTTGCTGGGCATATACGCTTTGAAGCGCAATCAAGATGGTGCGCTTCAGACTTATCGGAGAATTTCATCGGCAGATGCGTGTGCTTCGGACGAAAAGGTTATTTATGCTTATTGTCAGTGCGTGCCCAATTATTACTATGTGGATACTTTATCTAAAGAGGCCATTGAACAATTCGTGGCATTGACCCATGAACGATATCAGGCGTTGTGCGGGGAAGAATTTGGCACCACGGTTCCTTCTATTTTCACGGACGAGCCACAATTTGCCAAGAAAGAATGGCTGAATTCCGGCGCCGATACAGGCCCGGTTTGTCTGCCTTGGACGGAAGATTTACCGGAAACCTATAGACAATGCTACGATGCGGATTTGCTGGATACGTTGCCGGAATTATTTTGGGATCGGGAAGACGGGAAAACGGCGATTGCCCGATACCGCTATCATAATCATGTGACGGATCGTTTTATAGAGGCATTTTTGAAAACGATTTCTGACTGGTGTCAGCAGCACCACATTAAGCTGTCCGGTCACATGATGGCCGAGCAAGCTTTGTGGACACAATCTGCCTGGGTGGGAGATGCCATGCGGTGTTATGGCGCCTTTCAAATTCCCGGTGTAGATATGCTTTGCGACTGGCGAGAATATACCACGGTACTGCAGGCCAGATCCGCCGCGCATCAATATGGGCGGAAAGAACTTCTGTCTGAGCTGTATGGTGTGACCAATTGGAATTTTGATTTCAGAGGACACAAGATGCAAGGGGATTGGCAGGCAGCCTTAGGAGTAACCCTTCGGGTGCCCCACTTAGCATGGGTATCTATGCATGGCGATGCGAAAAGGGATTATCCGGCTTCCATTGGATACCAATCACCTTGGTATTCTAAATATGCCTTGGTGGAAGATCATTTTGCCCGTTTGAATACAGTTCTTACCAGGGGAGAACCTATGGTGAATATTGCTGTGATTCACCCGGTGGAAAGTTATTGGCTTTATTGGGGACCGAAAGATCAAAATGGGGTTACCCAACAGAATTTAGAGAATCATTTACAAGCCATTACCGACTGGCTGTTATTTGGCGGATTAGACTTTGATTTTGTATGTGAAGATACGTTGCCTTCGCTCTATCAAGTGAACGAGGAGGGCCTTCGCATTGGGGCTATGACCTATCAAACGGTTGTGGTATGCGGCTGTGTTACGTTGCGTAAGAGTACGGTGGAAATTTTAACGGACTTTATTCGTCGTGGCGGCCGGGTTTGGTTTGTGGGGGATCCGCCGACCATGATTTCAGGTTGTGAAGATTCTGATGCGCTCACGGCGCTATATGGCGGTGCGGGTAAAATAGGGATGAAGCGAGATGCACTGCTGGATGCGATGCAACCATACGCACAAGTAGAACTTGTACACGCTTCCGGCCATCCTGCCGATCATTTACTCTGTCAATTGCGCAAGGACGCGGATTGTCATTGGTTGTTTGTGGCCCATGGCCGCAGTATGACCAATCGGGATAGTGCCGATGCAGAATCCTTGGTGATTCGTGTGAAAGGGTGTTTTACACCGGAATTGTATCAAACCGAAACAGGGGATATTCAAGCACTTTCTTGTGGATATACCGCGAAAGATGAAATGATTTGGACGGAGATTCCTGCGGTGATCTATGGTCAGGACAGTTTGTTGTTGCGCCTAAATCCGTGTACTGTTCCATCGGAGATATCCGGTGTGTACGATCCTTGGTCTTTGCCGGGAGAATTGGTAGGCAAAATCTGTTTGGAAGATGCTTATCCGTTTGCAGCGTGTGAACCTAACGTATTTCTTTTGGATACGGCAATCTATGCCGTGGATGATCAGCCTGCCGGTTGTGAGGCGGAAGAAATGCTGCGGATTGACGAAGCGGTCCATAAGACGCTTTGGCAGGATCGCGAAGATTGGTGTGTGATGCAACCGTATATGATGCCGGAGGAACCCTACACCCACACCGTGCATTTGCGGTTTGATTTTGAAAGTGAAATTGAAGTGGCGGATTGTTGTCTTGCCGTAGAAGATGCGGAGCGGGTGACTGTTTCTTTAAATGGACAGCTTGTGCCCGGTGTTGTGCAGGGATATTTTACCGACCGAGCTATCCAAACCATTCCGCTTCCGCCCATTCTGTGCGGGCAGAACGTATTGGAACTGCATATTCCGGTGAATTATAAGAGCCGCATCGAGTGGTGTTATCTTCTGGGTGAGTTCGGCGTTCATGTGGAGGGTGCCCGTAAAATAATTACTAAAAAGCCCACGTGCTTGGCATTTGATTCTTTGACGAAGCAGCAATATCCTTTCTATGGTGCCAATATTACCTATGAAACGACTTTCTGCGTGCCGAGTGACAAGGGGGAAACCTTTACCGCCCGAATTAAGGTTCCTTGTTATCGCGGCGCAATGGTCACGGCTGTGGTGGATGGACAGTATCAGGGAAATATTCTTTATGCACCTTATTGCATGCAAATTTCCGGTCTTTCAACGGGAGAACATACCTTGTCTCTTACTTGTTACGGAAATCGTTATAATTCCTTCGGCCCCCTTCATCTGTGTGACGAGAACCGAATTTGGTTTGGACCGGACGCATGGCATACAAAAGGGGATGAATGGACGTATGACTATCAACTGAAAGAAACCGGCTTCCTGCAGGCGCCTGTTATAGAAATTTATTCGGCTTCATGCTATAATGCTAATCAATAATTCAATTGCAAGGAGATTTTTATGACGTACTTATTCGACTTTGACGGCACGCTGGTGGATTCCATGCCCATATATATTGGTACCATGCTTCAAATTTTGAAGGATTACGAGATTGATTATCCCGAAGATATTGTGAAGATTATTACGCCCCTTGGCATGAAAGGTACGGCGGATTATTATATCGAAATGGGTGTGCCCCTTACAGAAGATGCAATGATCGAGCGCATGGGACGGGGAATGGTGGAAGCCTATTTTACCCAAATCCCTGCCAAAGCAGACGTGATTGAAACGCTAAAGGCACTGAAAGATCGAGGGGATAGCCTGAACGTGCTTACAGCCAGTCCCCATATTACCTTAGATGCTTGTTTGAAGCGTTTGGGCATTTACGATTGGTTTGACCACGTGTGGTCCTGCGATGATTTTGCTACCACCAAAGCAAACCCGGAGATTTACAAGCAGGCGGCTGAGAAGATTGGCGTTCCGGTGGAAGACGTGCTG
>JAFYOJ010000083.1 GCA_017560225.1 Clostridia bacterium | reverse complement strand
TTGGCACCGCCGTGTTTGGGGCCTTTCAAAGATCCCAAGGCCGCTGCCACCGCCGAATAAGTGTCAGTACCGGAAGAGGAAACTACGCGGGTGGTAAAAGTCGAGTTATTACCGCCACCGTGTTCAGCGTGAAGTACCAACGCCATATCCAAAATTTGAGCTTCCAACTTGGTATATTTGCTGTCCAATCGAAGCATGTGAAGAATATTCTCCGCTGTGGAAAGCTCCGGCTCCGGTGCATGAACGAAGAAACTCTTCGTCCCGCGAATGTAGTAGTCGTAAGCCTGGTATCCGTATACGGAGAGCAAGGGGAAAATAGAAATCAGGAACAAACACTGACGCAGTACGTTAGGAATACTTACATCGTCTGCATTAGCGTCATAGGAATATAATGTCAAAACGCTTCTCGCTAAGGTATTCATCATATCCTGGCTGGGGGCTTTCATAATAATATCACGGACAAAAGAGCCGGGAAGGGTTCTGTAACTGGCCAGCAAAGCGGTAAAATCTTTCAATTGTTGTTCCGAAGGCAATTCTCCGAACAACAACAAATACGTCACTTCTTCAAATCCAAAACGGCCGTCTGCCAAGAAACCGTTTACAATATCTTCTATGTTGATGCCTCGATAGAACAGTTGTCCTTCGCAGGGCACTTCCACGCCGTTCTCCAAACAGGTAGAGCGAATATCGGAGATATCCGTAAGGCCGGTCAAAACACCTTTACCGCTTACGTCACGAAGACCGCGGTTTACCTGATATTTCAAAAACAAATCCGGCGTGATGCGGTCATTCTTACTGCAGAATTCCGCCAATTCCATAATCTTAGGGGTTATTTCAGAATAATTTTTTCTTTCCATCGCACTTGCTCCTTTCGAGTATCTTCCAATGTGGGAAATTTGAGTAATTATACCATATTTTACCCCACACCGCAACATTCCCAACATTGACAATCCCGCAAAAAAAGACTACAATAAATCGGTTCAAAATGAACCGGAAAGGAAGTTCTCAAAAGAGTATGCAGACAGTTAGAGAAGATCTTAGAAATATTGCTATTATTGCCCACGTTGACCACGGTAAGACCACCTTGGTAGATGGTCTTCTTCGCCAGAGCGGAACCTTCCGCGAGAACGAAGCCGTTGCAGAGCGCGTAATGGACTCCAATGACCTGGAGAAAGAACGTGGCATCACCATCCTTTCTAAGAACACCGCACTTACCTATAACGATTACACCATTAACGTAGTAGACACGCCCGGACACGCAGACTTCGGCGGTGAAGTGGAACGTGTATTGGGTATGGTGGATGGCGTACTGCTTTTGGTAGACTCTTTCGAAGGCGCTATGCCTCAGACACGATTCGTACTTTCCAAGGCGCTTGCCATGAACTTAAAGCCCATCGTTGTCATCAACAAGATCGACCGCGAAGGTGCCCGTCCGTTAGAGGTATTAGACGAAGTATTGGAACTGTTTATGGATTTGGGTGCCAATGACGAACAATTGGATTTCCCGGTGGTATACGCCTCTTCCAGAGACGGCTACGCATCCCTCTCCCCCGACGGCGGAGACAGAAAGAATTTGCAGCCTTTGTTTGAAGCCATTATCCAACACATTCCGGCGCCTGATGCCAATCAGGAAGCCCCCCTTCGCATGCTGATTTCCAACATTGGTATGGACGAGTACGTAGGACGTACAGCGGTTGCCAGAATTGCCCAGGGTAAAGTTTCCGTGGGCCAGACCGTTACGGTTTGTAACGACAGCGGTTTTAAGAAGAACAGCCGTGTCACATACATTTATAAATTTAAGGGTTTGAAGAAGACCGAGGTAGAAGAAGCCATCGCCGGCGATATTATTATGCTGGCAGGTTTGCAAGACTTTAATATTGGAGATACTGTATGTCATACGGAGCATATCGACCCCATTCCCTTCGTAAATATTGATGAGCCAACCCTTTCTATGAACTTCTCCGTCAACAACAGTCCTTTTGCAGGGCAAGAGGGTACGTTCGTAACTTCCCGCCATATTCGGGAACGTTTGTTGAAAGAACTGGAAACCAACGTCAGTATGCGGGTGGAGGAAACCGATTCTCCTGACACACTGAAAGTGTCCGGTCGCGGCGAGTTGCATCTTTCCGTATTGATTGAAACTATGCGTCGCCAAGGCTACGAGTTCCAGGTTTCCAGACCGAAGGTTATCTACAAAGAGGTAGATGGCGTACTAAATGAACCCATGGAGCGTCTCACCATTGACACACCGGATGAATACGTGGGTGTTGTCATTGAGAAGATCGGAACAAGAAAAGGGGAAATGCTGAATATGCATCCCGCACTGGAAAGCTACGTGCGTTTGGAATTCAAAATTCCCGCAAGAGGCTTGATTGGTTACCGCTCTGAATTTTTGACGGACACACGGGGAAATGGTATAATGAATCATGTCTTCGACGGATACGAGCCATATAAGGGAGATATTCATGCACGTCAGCGCGGTTCCATGGTCGCTTGGGAACAAGGAGAAGCCGTTACCTACGGATTATATAATGCGCAAGAGCGCGGTAACTTGTTTATCGGTCCCGGCGAGAAAGTATACGAAGGTATGATTGTAGGCGAAAGTGCCCGCAATGAAGACTTAGTCATCAACGTATGTAAGAAGAAGCATATTACCAACATCCGAGCTTCCGGCTCCGATGATGCACTGAAACTCACACCGCCCATTACTTTGAGTTTGGAGCAGGCTTTGGAGTTTATTGCAGATGACGAATTGGTGGAGGTAACCCCCAAGACCATTCGTTTGAGAAAGAAGATTTTGAATTCCGAACTTCGTGCGAAAGACCGTGCAAGAAAGGATTCTTGATTTCATTTTACACAGGGAGGTACAGGCATTATGGCAGATAACCTATCCGGCAAACCGATAAAACCCAGAACTTCCGGCGGCATTCGTCGTCCCGGTCAAGCGTCCGGGAAGTACGCACCTGCGCCCAAGCATAAGGAAAAGCCGGTTCAGGAGAAAGCGCCCGTTTCCACCTCCCCGGTTAAAGAACAAAAGACCACCTTGCAACCTCGCAGAAGAAAAACTCGCGCTAATTTACGTTTTGAGAAAGACGTAAATCAAAGACGACGGAAGACCGCCATTACTACACTCTTCATTGTGCTGATCATTTTGGTAACAACCTTTTCCGGTTTTCTTGCCTACACCTATATGACCGACAACATCAACAATCCTATTACCCAGGATTCTATTTACTTGGAGCAAGACAGCTTGGTGAAGTTCCGCGTTGAGAAACAGGAATCCACTCGTTCTATCAGCGACCGTCTGTACGATATGGGATTGATTGCCAATAAAACTATGTACCGTTTCTTATCTAAATTTAATGGTTACGACGGTATGTACAACGCAGGGACCTACACCCTCAGCAAGGGTTTGTCCTATGATGAGATTATGTATATTTTAGCGGAAACGCCGCCGGAAACCATTAAAGTGACATTCCCCGAGGGCTTTACCACCGACCAAATTGCAGCGCGTTTGGAAGCCAATAATTTGTGCAGTGCAACCGATTTTCTTCACGCTTTGGGGACGGTCGATATTTCTGAATACCCTTTTCTGCAGAATATCGATTTTTCCACGCGAGATCACCGTTTAGACGGATATTTGTTCCCGGATACCTACGAATTCGACGTATTGTCTAAGCCGGAGGAAATCATTTATAAAATGTTAGACCGTTTTAACGCAATCTTCAAACCAACATTTTACGAGCGGTTGGAAGAATTGGGCTTAACTTTGGACCAAGTGGTGAATTTGGCGGCAATGGTAGAGCGCGAAGCAAAATTAGATGCAGAGCGTGCAACTATTTCCGGTGTTTTCTATAACCGTTATACCAACTGGCAGCCCGGAAACCGCAAATTTGAGTCCTGTGCCACGGTGCGCTATTTGTACAAGAAGCTGTACAATGAAGACTTAATTACGATTTTGAATGAGCATACCAAGATTGATCATCCGTATAACACGTATATGTATGAAGGTTTCACACCGGGACCGATTTGCAGTCCGGGATTGGCGTCCCTGGAAGCGGCTTTGTATCCCTCCAAACACCAGTATTTATACTTCGTTGCCAAGACGGACGGAAGTGGCGGTCATATTTTCAGCAAGACGTATGCAGAGCATTTGGCTGCAAAGGGAGGACAGTGATCCGGGAAAATGGATGCTTTTCTTTCTACCCTATTACCTAAAGAAAGTGTACAGTTAGAAGCGCTGCGTGTTTATGCAGAAGAACATCGTGTGCCCATTTTACGGGCGGATGCGGCGAGTTTCATGCGAACCTTGACCACGCTCCACCAACCCAAGCGCATTCTGGAAATCGGCACTGCCATCGGCTATTCTGCCCTTTTGATGCACGAATGCAGTCCGGAGGCACGCATTGATACCGTAGAAATTGATCCGGATACAGCCTTAATTGCGCGAAAGAACATTGAAGCAGGCAACGCAAAGGATCATATCCGCGTCATTATCGGTGACGGAAACGAAGTGCTCCCTGCCCTGCCGGGCCCCTATGATATGATTTTCTTAGACAGCGCCAAGGGGCAGTACATCCATTTGTATGATGACCTAAAACGTTTGCTGACGCTCGATGGACTGTTGGTATGCGACAACTGTATTTTCTACGATAAGATTTTCGTAAATCCGGAGGAAGCGCCCCACAAGCACCGCACCATTGTCCATAACTTGCGGGAATTTCTCACCAAGACGACCCACGATGCAGATTATACCGCATCCCTGCTCCAAGTCGGAGACGGCATGCTGATTGTTACAAAGAATAGGTGAATGACGATGACAAAATACAAAACGCCCGAACTTCTTGCCCCCGGCGGAAGTTTAAGCAAAGCCAAGACAGCCCTCTCCTTTGGTGCCGACGCCGTGTATATCGGCGGCGATGCCTTCGGCCTTCGTGCCAATGCAGAGAACTTCACAATAGATCAAATGGCAGAGTTGGTAGATTTTGCCAATGATTTAGGTAAAAAGGTTTACGTGACCATGAACATTCTCCCCCGCAGCAAGGAGATTCCTTTGATGTGTGACTATGCCCGCAAGATTGCGGATGTAGGTGTTCACGGGGTTATTGTATCAGATTTAGGCGCTTTTACCGCCATTCACAAAGCCGTACCGGAGCTGCCCATTCACGTCAGCACCCAAGCCAATAACTTAAATGCAGAAACCTGCCGTTTCTGGCATGATCAAGGCGCCGTACGGGTAAATCTGGCCCGTGAGCTTTCTTTGGAAGAAATCCGGGAAATTCACGAAGCGCTGGAAGATGCCCCCATTGGATTGGAGATTTTCGTTCACGGCGCTATGTGTATGGCCTATTCGGGACGTTGTATGTTAAGTGACTATTTGACATCTCGTTCCTCCAATCGAGGCGATTGCGCTCAACCTTGTCGCTGGAAATATCACCTTTCTGAAGAAGCGCGTCCGGGAGATACCTTCCCCATTGAAGAGACGGATCGAGGCACGTTCTTGTTTAATTCCAAGGATTTATGTTTATTAGAATACATACCGGATCTGGTGCGCGCCGGTGCTGCGGCTTTGAAAATTGAAGGCCGTATGAAGAGTGACTTCTATGTAGCCGTTACCGTTCGGGCTTACCGAATCGCACTGGATGCTGTAATGGAACACGGCACGCTGCCGGAGGCGTTGAAAGAAGAACTCCTGCGGGAAGTTTGTTCCGTCAGTCACCGAGATTATTCCACCGGTTTCTTCTTGGGTGAGAAAGGCAGCCAGATTTACGGTTCCTCCTCGTATATTCGGGAAAGTGATTTCGTGGGTTTGGTAACGGACTGTGTGCCCTTCGAGGATGGCTACCGTGTAACCGTTTCACAACGAGGTAATTTCGGGCTTGGAGACGAAGTGGAATTTGTATCCCCTGCCAGGGATGTGCAACCTTGGATTTTTACCGCCATGGAGAATGACCGAGGAGAATCCATCGATCGCGCCCCCCATGCCGTAATGAACGTGCATTTTAAAACGCCTTTCCCCGTAGAGAAAGGCGCTATGATGCGTAGGTTTAAGGTATGATTGCTTTAAAGCAACAGCGTTTCTAAGTCTTTTGCTGTATCCGCCGTGGCATTTGCCCCGGCTTTTTCTAATTCTTCTTTACTTCCGTAGCCATACGTAACGCCGATGCGTGACAAGTTATTTACCTTGGCACCTTCCATATCATATTTCCGGTCTCCGATCATCACAATTTCTGCTTCTTTCCCTGCAAGACCGCACTGATCGATGGCATAGGCAATCACTTCGTGCTTATGAAGTCGCTCCCCTTCTAACGTGCAGCCTGCCACAAAGTGAAAATAACGGGCAAGATCAAAATGTTCTAAAATATGGTTCGTATAAATCTCCGGTTTAGAAGTGGCAACAATTAACATTTTACCCCCGGCCCGAAGTTGTTGGAGCAATTCCGGAATACCGGGATAAACTTCATTTTCCAATAACCCCACTGTGCTGTAATATTCCCGATAATACCGAAGGGCATCCGTCCCACCCTGCTCGCCTAAGTGAAAACGTGCCATTAAAGTGGCTTTCAGCGGTGGCCCAATGAAATCATACAGTTCTTCGCGAGGCGGCTTTTCGATACCCATTTTGTCTAAAGCATACAGAATTCCGTTGGTAATGCCCAGGCCGGGATCGGTAAGGGTTCCGTCTAAATCGAAAAGGATGGTTGAATAAGCCATTAAATGTCCCTTCTTTCATTTCAGATGTAATTGCATTATAGCATAAAATATACCTTTGAAACAACCTTATGCGTTAATCGGGTCGTGAAAACAGTATTATTTATAGGTTACGACCTTGTTCGGGTCGCAGACGCGTAAAATATCGGCGTGCACGACCCGTTTTAATGTGTTCAAAAGAAAAAAAACAAAAAATCGGGTCGTAATCAGCCTGTTCTGCCCTTCTTACGACCTTCATCGGGTCGTGAAATAATAGAAAGACGACATTTACGACCCATCCGCCTTTCATACAACAAAAAAACAGGAACCGTCTCCTGAGAGACAGCTCCTGTCCTGGCTGGGATGGCAAGGTTCGAACTTGCGGAATGCCAGAGTCAAAGTCTGGTGCCTTACCGCTTGGCTACATCCCAATAACCTTTAGAATTATACCCCGTGAAACACATTCTGTCAACGGGTTTTCAGAAAAAATTCCCGTGCAGCAAGAAAACGGGAATATTTTCCCGGCATTTTACCGGCATCCTCTAAACCGAGACGAGAAACAATCGCCAAAACCTCCGGCAACGCACTTTCTTGAAACTCAATTTCCAACTCGTAGTCCCTGCGTCCCCAATAAGTGCTCACATCAAAATCCAATCGGTACGTGGGCAAAATCAAACTTTCTCGAACTGTTTCCAGGGTACCTAAAGAAGCGGCTTCTACGCCGTCTACAACCAACTTTGCGGGCAGTCCATCTGCCTCAAATTGTTCTTCCCGGCTATCGTGACTTTTGCCAAAATTATGCCGTTTAATTTCACCATGCAAACGACCGTCCTTTTCCCGAATACGCAACGTAATTCCCTGTTTGTGAAGGGCGTAATCAGGCGTGTCATAATAATGATTCACCTGCGTAACGACCTCACATGAAGCCTCGGGAAACAAGGCTTTCGCCCGTTCCCGAACTTCTGCGAAACGATCTTCTGTCAATAAAAATTTAAGTTCGTGTTCAATAAAAGCCATCGTATTATGCAATCGTCATGGTGAAAGTATTGGTATATACTTTCCCGGGAGCCAAAGTCAGCATCAGTTGCTTGGTTTCAAAATCATCTATCTCGCCGTCATACGCCGGCAAGCTGTACCAAGGTTCAATGCACACGTAAGGCGCATCCGTCTTGGGGGCATGCCAAAGTCCCAGAGCATTCATATCCGGATAGGACAAATGAACGGACTTACAGGAGCGGTGGGATTTCAAGGTAATCCCTTTACACATGTCTGTCAGGAAAATAGCGTCATGATCAAACAAACCATGGGTCAAAGGAAGACGTTTACCATCTTCTAAGGGGAATGCTTCCCGCTTGCCGGTATCAAAACAGGTTTCACTCAAGATTACTTTCTTAGGTTCCTTTGCACAGTCAAACTCTACGTAGTAGTCCTCAAACTTCTCCCCTTCCACAAGCGGTACGTTGAAGCCCGGATGACCGCCTACCGCAAAGATCAACGCTTTCGTATCGGTATTGCGTACTTGGAATGTTTGGTGTACGGTGGTGTCCTCTAACTGATAGCTAATGATCAATTCAAAATGGAAAGGATACATTTTGAGCGTTTCCTCTGTATCCGTAAGACAGAACTGAATGGCATCGTCTTTGCGAGAAAGCATCGTCATAGCAGTCTTTCGCGCAAAACCATGCAAATTCATTTCGTAGGTATTCCCTTGATAGGTATATTTTCCTTCCGTCAAACGACCGCAAATGGGGAAAAGATTACACGCATGACCGTGCCAGTATGCAGGGTCTCCCTGCCATAAATATTCGCAGTGATCTTCTTTCAGTTGGAAAGACATCATCTCCGCACCTACGTCCGAAATCGCCACGCGGATCTTATCATTTTCTATAGTATAAAGCATCAAAATGCGCCTCCTTTAAAGTGCTGGGGTTATGATAGCATATCCCCTGTAAAATAACAAGATTTTTTCTAAAAAAGGTGTTGACAAAGCCTTTCGACATCGCTATAATAAACAAGCTGATTTCATTTGATTGGCAGATGGTTTCAGCGATATTATGCGAGTATGGTGGAATTGGCAGACACG
>JAFYOJ010000082.1 GCA_017560225.1 Clostridia bacterium | reverse complement strand
TCTGAGTAGCGTCGAAGATAGAACCGAAGGTAGAACCGATTACGTCAGAAGATACGATCTCGTCTGTGTTGTAGCCAAAGCTCTCAGTAGCAGCAGCCTTCATAGCAGCGTTGATTTCGTCCTTCGTAACAGCGCCCTTAACAACAGCTACCAAAATAGTGGTAGAACCTGTAGGAGTAGGAACACGCTGAGCAGAACCGATCAACTTACCGTTGAGCTCAGGAATTACAAGGCCGATTGCCTTAGCAGCACCGGTGGAGTTCGGAACGATGTTCTGAGCGCCGGCACGGCTTCTTCTCTTGTCACCCTTTCTCTGAGGACCATCAAGGATCATCTGGTCGCCGGTGTAAGCGTGAACAGTTGTCATAATACCGGACATGATCGGAGCAAGGTCGTTCAAAGCCTTAGCCATAGGAGCCAAGCAGTTGGTGGTACAAGAAGCAGCGGAAATAACCTTATCCTCGGGCTTCAATGTGTTGTGGTTTACGTTGTAAACGATTGTAGGAAGATCGTTGCCTGCAGGAGCAGAGATAACTACCTTCTTAGCGCCGGCCTGGATGTGAGCCTCAGCCTTTGCCTTAGATGTGTAGAAACCGGTACACTCAAGTACTACGTCTACATCCAACTCGCCCCAAGGAAGCTCTGCAGCGTTTGCCTTAGCGTAGATGGTGATGGTCTTACCATTTACGGTAATAGAATCTTCGCCGGCTACTACGCTGTCAGCGTACTTATACTTACCTTGAGCGGTATCATACTTCAACAAATGAGCAAGCATATCAGGGCTTGTCAAGTCGTTGATAGCTACTACTTCATAACCTTCTGCATCGAACATCTGTCTGAATGCAAGACGACCAATACGGCCGAAACCATTAATTGCAACTTTAACTGCCATAGGAATAACCTCCAAGTAATAAATTTTACAATATAGGATTATATATGATTTATTTGGAAAAATCAACCTTTTTACAACAGGAAAAAGCAGTATTCACAGAAATGTTGCAGATTCCGGTAAAATGGTGCGTATATCTATACTTTTTCCCGTTTTTGTGCTATACTATTCCCAGGTGATTGTATGGAACAAAGAGATGCAAATTACGAAATTATTATTAGCAGAAAAGGGCTACCCATCGTATTTGAAAATAGACCCTATTTAGCAGAATTTCCACATTTGCACAAAGAAATCGAAATCGTATATATCAAGCAAGGATCCTGCGAAGCATACGTAAACCAACGAAAGTATGAGATGCATGCCGGCGATTTAATGATTGCCTACCCCCATCAAATTCATTACTATCTCAATGTACCGAGAGGTGAATATCTGTTGCTGATCTTCAACACAGATTTCTTATTAGAGATGGAGCCTGAAATTCACGAAAACATCTTAGTCGACAATGTATTACACATCGGCACAGACTCCGACATCGCCAAGGATATCCAAGACATTATCGCAATCGACGGAAAGTACGTCCATTCTAAAGTCCGTTATTCCATCGGGCTTATAATGGCAAAGCTCCTTCCCTTGTTACATATAAAGCCAATTCCCAAAAGTGCAAATTTAACGGTTTCCAGTGTCTTGGAGTATTGCCAAAATCATTACACAGAAGACATTTCATTAAGTTTGCTGGCAGAGAAATTGCATTTAAACAAGAATTATATTTCTCATATCATCAATACCCACACCAATATGAGTTTGACCGATTTCGTCAATTCCATGCGTATTCATGCCGCAAGCATGGAACTTCGAACTACAGACAAGAAGATTTTGGAAATTGCCCAAGAGGTAGGGTTCTCCTCGCTGCGCTCTTTCAATCGTGCGTTCTTAACGTATGGGAAGATGACACCCACCGAATATCGTAAGCAGTTCAAAGTCACATAATAATACGTTCTGCCGCCTTACGCATTTCCACCAGCAGTGCCATACGTTCTTCTTCAGAAGATGCCTCCTGCGTTTGATGATGCGCTTCCAATACGAAATCACCCGTATAATTCATTTCACGCAATGTCTGCATAAATGCCTGCCAATCATACGTGCCCTGTCCGGGAATCATATGGTCATCATGATTGCCAAAGTTATCATGGGCATGGATGGTTACTAACTGACTGCCAAACTCCCGAATCGCTTGTGGCGGAAGTTCCCCGTGCAATACGTTATAATGGGCATGGCCCGTATCCCAACAAATTCCTACATTCGAGGAATCCAAACGTTCCACTAAACTCTTCAGCGGAGCAACACGATTCGCATTAGGCCAAGGTAAATTCTCAATGGCCAATCCAACGTCTCGTTCTTCGCAATACTGTAAAAAAGGTTTAAACCACTCGGCATTTTGTTCTGCAAAAAATTCATCGTCGCAAGGCTCTTGTCTACCCTGAATTTCTACCGGATGCATCACAACCCATCGAACATCCAGCATGGCTGCCAAATCAACAACACGGTAGGCAATATGATCCGGATGTGTTGCTACAGAAGAAATCCAACCAACACCGTGACATTGTACAAAGGACATACCTTCATTTTCCGCAAAATCGCGAAGTTTATAGGCCCATTGTTTCCATTGGTCTGTTAGGAATATATGGTTATTCACCGGCTCACACCGGTAACCCATACCACCTAAATCAAGATACGTGAAACCAGCTTTCTTTAGTTGCTTCATAACAAACAGCAAATCTACATTCGGCTTATATACACTGGTTGTATTTACAATTCTCATCGAATCATCCTTTTCAAAAGTAAAACGGCAGGAGGCATCCCCCCTGCCGCCATAAACGATTATGCTATTAACAATTAACCTTCAACTTTTTTTCTCTTTTTGAACACTACAAAAGTTCCGGCGCAAAGTGCAACCAAACCGCAAGTAAGCAGCAGGCTCGCATCACCCGTAGGCTTATTTTCCGCTTTCGCCTTTACAGTGAACGTTACAATTTCACTAACTGCTTCATTATCTTGACGAACACAGATGTAATACTCCCCTTCAGCAAGCGGGAAATTCACACCTTCTCTTGCGGTATCATCTCCAGGGAACGTAATCGTCGCAGCAGACAGTTCGCTGGGATTCTTAGAAGCATCTACGTGCCATACACGGTGTTCTGCTAAGGATGCGTTTTGACCAATAACATCCCCTTTCTTAAAGATTGCAATCGTCACCCAATTCTTTCCTACAAGCAAAGATTCCTCTACATTTGCATATGTAACAGTAATATCTTCACCAGGTTCAAATTCGGTTTTGGAAAGTGTAACCACCGGTGTTCCGCTAGGCGCTTCGGTAGGCGCTGCAGTCGGAGCTACAGTAGGCGCTTCGGTCGGCACTGCAGTTGGAGCTACAGTAGGCGCTTCGGTCGGCACTGCAGTTGGAGCTACAGTAGG
>JAFYOJ010000081.1 GCA_017560225.1 Clostridia bacterium | reverse complement strand
TATCCAAAAAGCGGTTTGGCGGTATCCGGGAGACTCAAAACAGCCAAGCTGTGCCCCAATAGTATTCAAAAAGTCATTTTACGGTAGCCACGCACCCAGAAAAGACCTTTTTGGATACCGCACCTTTTGCATACTTTCGCCTGCGGCTCTATATACTATTTGCAAGGAGTTGATTCATTTGAAGAAACGTGAATATTTTTGCGAAGATGCATTTCTGCATAATCCCGTGGCCTCCGCACACGATTGTACCGGATTCTCACCTACGCAATCCTATACAGAGGAAGAAGCAGAATCCAAAGCCCAACTTTGTGACGTACCTGCCTCCAGCGAAGACGGCGGAGAAGCCACCCCGCCGGCAAGATAATACAACAGAAAAAGGGGCCGCTCCAATTCGGAGCAGCCCCTTGATTCTTCATTTATTCGCTAAATTAGAACATGCTTTCCAAAAGTTCAGCCAAACGATCTTCTTTCTTGGACGTAACCGCATACTTATTGTTTTTCTTATCAGCCGCTGCGATCATTTCTTCCAACTCAGCAACAGCCTTGTCTTCGAGAATAGTTGTCTTAATACCGGATTGAACAGTATTCAAAGTTTCCTCTTCGGAATCTTCCTTCTGCTCTACCTTGGTATCAAAGTCGTCAATATCTTCAACGCGAACCAAGTAAAGTGCAGTCAAAACGCCATCGTCGTTCTTGATTTCAATTCTCTTAAGCGTAGAAGGTGTAACCTTGCTCTCTGCTTCCGTTGCAGACGTTTCAGAGGAAGAAGATGTGGATGCAGAATCCTCGGTCTCTGCCTCATCCTTCTTCTCTACAAAGATGAAGCCGTCGCGCGCTTCGTTCCACTGCATCTGAAGCATATATTCGTCAATCTCATCTACGCCACTCTCATTGCCGGCACCAACGGTGATCACACCCTTGTTGCTGCTTGCAGAAGTCCAAGAAGACAATGCGCAAAGCGCTTCAAAGTCGCCATCCTTTACAAGAATAACTTCCTTGCCGTCTTTATCTTTCTTAATTTCGTACGTTACGTAGTCGCGATCGTACAAGGTGTACTTCTCGCCTGCATTGATGGCTGTTTCAATCTCATCACAAAGCTTGAGGAAGTTTGCAACCTTCTGCTCGTATTCAGCAAGAGACTCTTCGTACTTGGTGTACTCAGCCTTCTCCTCTGCATCTGTAGTATCCTTAGAAATTTCCTTGCCATCCTTATTAAGCGGAACGGAAGGCTTAGAAGGAATTGCGAATTTATATACACGACCGGTCAATGTACGGTACTCGTCGGGATCCTTGTCGTAGATCTCTTTCATTTCTTCGGTAGTAACCGTGTAATCCTTCTTTAATTCAGTCTTGTATTTCTCAATAGCAGCCTGGCGAATGCTATATTCTTTGTACTCAGCCAATGTCATAGAGCCGCCGGTGATGTAGAAAACAGCTGTTTCCTGATCCAAACTTAAGCTGTACATATATTGGCTTACCATATAATCAACATAAGACTTTGCATTTGCACGCTCTTCAGCCGTCAACTTATAGCCGGCCTTCACGGCAAGATCGTAAGAAGCCTTAAAGATACGAGCCTTCTCCAATGCTTCCTCTTGGCACTCAGCCTTCACTTCATCCGTAAAGAACTTCTCAAAAGCTTTCTGCTTCTCCGCGCTGGTCATATCCGCATAACCCTCGGGTTCTTCAAACTTCTCTTCAATCGCCTCTTGCAAGAAATAAGTATACTCATACGTATAAATCTTGCTGCCGTTTACCTTTGCAACATAGTTTGTGCTGTACGTAATAATTGTGAAAAGACCAACTACTAAAATAACAAACGCTGCCAATGCTGCGGAAATCCACAGAATGATCTTGTTGTCATACGTACCTGTCTTCTTCTTGGCTTTCAAATTCGTAGCCATCTCTACCAACCGCCTTTTTCTTATCTTAATAAAAACATAACAAAAGTAAAATAAAATACTCGTCCTATTATTATATCCTGTCACACAACTTTTTGCAATGTTTTATTTGTGGCAGATTCGTGCCGTAAAATCGTCCATCATTTTACGAATCTCAATCTTCTGGGGACAAACTTGCTCGCAAGCACCGCACCCGATACATGCAGAGGGTTTTTGCGCATCCGAAAGGTCTTTCACCTGTTCCGGCGCAATAAATCCGCCCGGCGTATACTCATAACCGTTGTAAATCTCAATCAAACCGGGAATATCCAACTTCTGGGGACAAACCGTCGTACAATAATTACACTTTGTACAAGGAATTTTGTTGGCAGCCGTCATATCTGCCCCAATTTTCAACAAAACATCTATCTCTTCTGTGGATAATGGCGCATTTTCCCCGAAAATCCGTACATTTTCCGCAAGTTGTGCCATATTGGACATGCCGGAAAGCACCACCGCCACGTCAGGAATGGACTGCAGATAGCGGAATCCCCACGTGGGCAGGCTTCGCTCCGGGGCGATGGACTGTAAAATGGTGGTATATTTCGGCGCCAAATTACAAAGGCTTCCACCACGTAGGGGCTCCATCACCCAAATAGGTTTTTGAATTTCATTTAAATATTCCACCAATGCTCCGGCTTTCTGGAAATCCCAGTCAAGCCAGTTCAGCTGCACCTGACAAAACTCCAATTCCTCCCCATACGCCGCAAACATACGTTTTACCGTTTCCAACGATCCGTGATTAGAGAAGCCAAGGTGGCGAATCTTGCCCAGCCGCTTTTGTTCGAGCAAGAAGGGAATCAAGTCATATTGCGGATCCAAGTACAACTCCACACTGGTATCTGTCACCGAGTGGCAAAGATAGAAGTCAAAATAGTCCGTCTGACAGCGACGAAGCTGTTCTTCAAAAATTTCCTCTTTCCGTGCCAGATTCTTCTCGCTATATCCGGGAAATTTCGTCGCCAAATAGTAACTTTCTCTTGGATACTTCGATAAAAGCTGCCCCATAATCGATTCCGACTTGCCGTTATGGTAGAACCACGCCGTATCAAAATAATTGACTCCGTTGGCAATGGCATAATCCACCATTTCACCGGTAGCCGCCAAATCCACATCCTCCGTTCCCTCAATCAAGGGAAAACGCATACAGCCAAGACCTATCATAGAAAGTTTTTCTTGCGCAACATCCTTATAAATCATTGGGTTTCTCCTTTCAAAAACGCTTCAATGTACTGTCCAAACAGCCGTCCCAGTTTAATTTTCGCCTGAGAATCATAGTGAGACGTATCGTTGTTCTCTAAATGGGTGGTAAGGCCCGCCGCAATGGTGTCAAAGTAATAGCGGAGGGGACCTTGGGATTGGTATTGCACTTTCGCATCATTCACGGTCTGGTAAAATGCCCAATGCTCACTAATGCCGGCATCAATGAACGCCACGCCCTTAGGGCAAGCAATTTTATCATACAAAGGAAGCCAGCGTGCCATTAAATCCGTTTGCGCCCGCAGGTAATCCTCGGCCTGTTCCTGCACCATGGCGTCCGTTTCTCCTTGCATCCAGCAAAAAGCAAACAATTCAGGCTCCAAACCCATTTCTGTCATATAATTTAAGCCAATTTGAGCGCGTTTCAATACTTCTTCAAACACAAAATCTCCCGGCTTATAATTATTGGCGATGCCGGAGCCACTCCAAGCGCATTTAATCAAATAGAACTTTTCCCCGGGGAATGCACGGGTTAAATAGGCCGCCAAACTTACCTCGGGTCCAAATTGCACGTCTGTGGAGCCCTGGCCCAACGTAACCGGCACAAACCCGGGGGCAATGTTGGTGGGATCTCCGTTTGCGTGGTCCGTATGATAATAAATTAAAATATCTTCATAGCCTGCGCGATATTCTGCCAATTCTTCCGGGGTGGCCGTTTCTTCCAAGAAACGAATTTGCGCCCGCCCCACCATATTGGATTGGCCCATTAGCATAATTAAATGGGCTTTGCCCGGGGTTAAAATGCTTGCATTCATACTAAAATCCTCTTTCTTATAGGGAAAAGAGGTTGTCCCATTCTGCCGACAACCTCTCTTACTGCCATCTTTAATCAAATTATTGTTGCTGCTGGCCCTTCAAATACATCTCGATCATCTGACCATACAGGCGTCCCAACTTAATCTTGGACTGAGAATCGTAATGGGACTTATCATTATTCTCATAAAGCGTCGTAAGTCCATTTGCAATCGTATCAATATAATATCGGTTGGTACCTTGCGTTTGGAAAGTAACTTTCGCCGCATTTACAGTCTTATAATAGGTCCACTGCTCGCTGATACCCGCGTCAATGAAAGCAATTCCTTTGGGAGCAGCCATTTTTTTGTACAGTTTGAGCCAACGATTCATCAAATCTGTTTGGTTAGCAAGATAATTGTCTGCCTGGGATTTTGTCATTGCATCCGTTTCACCTTGCATCCAGCAGAACGCAAAGATTTCAGGATCCAAACCGGCATTTTTCAACAGATTAATGCCAATATTTGTTCTTCTTAATACCTCTGTGTAAAGCGAGTTTCCGGCGGTGTAGTTATTGGCAATACCAGAGCCACTCCACGCACACTTAATTAAATAGAACTTTTCTCCGGGGAATGCCTTATTCAAATATTCAGCTAAACCAACTTCCGGTCCAAATTGTGCGGTGGTAGAACCCTGTCCCAACGTTACCGGTACAAAACCAGAGGCAATATTGGTAGGATCGCTATTCTGATGGTCGATATGATAATAAATCTGAATATTCTCATACCCTGCTCTATATTCAGCCAATTCTTTTGCGAAAGCAGTTTGCTCCAAATATTTAATCTGCGCTCTGCCCACCATATTGGACTGGCCCATCAGTAAGATCACATGTGCCTTACCCGGCGTCAACATACCGTCTTTAATCAAGGGTTCTACCGTAGGCTCCACTGTAGGTGCTACCGTGGGGGCCTTCGTAGGAGCCTTGGTAGGCTCTTTAATAGGCTCTTTAGTAGGCTCTTGCGTGGGTGTTCCTGTGGAGGCTTCGGTAGTTGCTTCTAAAGTTGCGGATGGCTCCTCTGTAGGATCCTCCGTCGGTACTTCTGTAATCAATTGAGTAGGTGCCTGGGTAGGATCACTCCCTGCGGGTGCACCGCAACCAACCAGGCAACATAATACTAATAACCAAGATACAACACATAAGGTTTTTCTCATTCTCTCTACCTCCATTGTAAATGACAT
This sequence comes from Clostridia bacterium, assembly GCA_017560225.1. Lineage (GTDB taxonomy): Bacteria > Bacillota > Clostridia > UBA1212 > UBA1255 > RGIG9099. The sequence continues at coordinate 2,126 of JAFYOJ010000081.1, read as the reverse complement.
TTTAACAGAATAAAAACAGATTTACAACCCAACTTGCATTTTACCCCATCACGCCACATAAATCCTGCAGAAATTCCAGAATCTCATCCAATATATCGCTTTGGGATTGATTGAGATCAATAAAAAGTGCAAGAGAGGCCGGACTACTCATAGCATTTAAGGACATTTTACGCCCGTATTTCTTGGTAAAATGCTGGTAAGCCAACTCCCGCTCTCCGTCCAGCTTCCGCATAAACACGGCACCCGGCCCTAAAAGGAACGAGAAGCATTGGGGCTTCTGAATGACTGCGCTGAATCCGCACCGCTCCGAAAGGAATCGGATCCGGGAAATCTTCAGCAAGTTCTGCACCGTATCCGGTACGTCTCCATAACGGTCAATAAGTTCATCCGTCACTTCCATCGCATCTTCTTCCGTTTCTACGCGAGCAATTTTCTGGTATAAGTCAAAACGCGCTTCTTCATCTTCAATGTAATCACTGCTAATATAGGCGTTTACCTTAAATTCGATGCTGATGGGCGGCTTTTGCGGCGCCATTTTACCCCCTTGCTCCTCCAGAACCACTTCGGAGAGGAGTCTGCAGTAGGTTTCATAACCCACCACCGCTAGTTGTCCGTGCTGACGCTCTCCTAACACGCTGCCGGCACCACGAATTTCCAAATCTCGCAGGGCAATTTTGAAGCCGGAACCAAATTCTGTAAATTCTCGAATGGTACGGAGACGTTTTTCCGCAATTTCCGAGAGATTTTTATCTTTCTTATACGTAATATACGCGTAGGCTAACTTAGAAGCACGGCCCACACGGCCCCTGATCTGATAAAGCTGCGCCAGGCCCATGCGGTCGCTGTCTTCCACAATGATGGTGTTTACGTTGGGCATATCCAGGCCGGATTCAATAATGGTGGTGCATAACAGCACGTCGTATTCCCCTTGATAGAAAGCCTGCATAATATCTTCCAGTTCCCGCTCGCTCATTTGGCCGTGTGCCATAGCAATTCGGGCTTCCGGAACCAAGTTCCGCAGGGCAAGGAGTTTCTCTCCCATGGTCTGAACGCGGTTATACAGGTAAAATACCTGTCCTTTTCGAGCCATTTCACGGTAAATACCGTTGCGAATAAGCGCAGGATCCCATTCTGCCACGTAGGTTTGCACGGGAAGTCGGTCTTGGGGCGGATCCTCCAACACAGAAATGTCCCGAATACCGGACAGGGACATGTGCAGCGTTCTGGGAATGGGCGTTGCAGACAGAGACAGCATATCCACTTCCGGATGTTGCTGCTTAAATCGGTCTTTATGCAAGACGCCGAAGCGCTGTTCTTCGTCAATAATGGCAAGACCCAGGTTCTTAAAGGTCACTTTGTCCTTAATTAGGGAGTGGGTGCCCACTAAAATGTCAATTTTACCCTCTGCCAGACGCTCTAGTACCTTCTTTCGCTGGGTTTGCGTGCGAAAACGGCATAAATAATCAATGGTAATGGGGAAATTCTTCAATCTTTCCATAAAATTCTTGTAATGTTGCTGGGCCAGTACCGTGGTAGGCACCATAAAAGCCACTTGTTTGCCATCGCAGACCGCTTTAAAGGCGGCACGCAACGCAACTTCTGTTTTGCCGTAGCCTACGTCGCCGCAAAGCAGACGCTCCATGGGCTTGGGTGCTTCCATATCCCGCTTAATTTCTTCGCTGCAGCGAAGCTGGTCGTCGGTTTCATCGAAGGGGAAAGAATCTTCAAATTCTTGCTGCCAAACCGTATCTTTGCTAAATGCATGACCTTTCAGCCGCGCACGGCGGGCATAGAGCTCTACCAGTTCTTTTGCATAGGTGCGCAAAGATTCCTTAACCTTGGCAGTGGTGCGATTCCACTCGGCGCTTCCCAACTTATTCAGCTTAGGAGATTCCCCGTCATTGCCAATATATTTCTGTACACTGTCTAATTGGTGGGTAGGAACGAACAAAACACCGTTATCCCGATAAAGAATCTTAATATAATCCTTCCGTACATTGTCGATTTCCACACTCTCAATGGCTTCAAAACGACCGATACCGTGAATTTCGTGTACCACCAGGTCGCCGGCTTGAATATCCGCGAAGCTGGTAATGGCTTTTCCCTTTAATTTGCGGCGCACACGG
>JAFYOJ010000080.1 GCA_017560225.1 Clostridia bacterium | reverse complement strand
GCACAAGCACCTCAAGCACCTCAAAGTCGTCCGCAACAAGCACCTCAAAGTAACGCAGGTGGAGATTCATTTGGTGGAGATGGTTATTTCTCCATTGATGACGACGAGAACGTACCGTTTTAATTAAACGGTTTCATTTGACAAGAAAGGAGGCAATGTATTATGCCTTATGCAAAGAAAGATCGTGAAGGCTACGATAAGGGTGATTCTAAGAGCGCAAGACCTCGCAGAGCACGTAAGAAAGTATGCCCGTTCTGTGCAGAGAAAGCACAGTCCATTGATTATAAGGACATTGTAAAGCTTAGAAAGTTTGTTTCCGAAAGAGGTAAGATTCTTCCTCGCAGAATTTCCGGAAACTGTGCAAAGCATCAGAGAGAGCTTACCATCGCTATCAAGCGTGCAAGACACGTAGCTTTGATGCCGTTCTCCGCTGACTAATTATAAGTATAGAGAACGAAATATGCTTCGTAACATGGCGGTGCTGCACAGGTGTGTTGCACCGCTTATGCGTAAAAACAAGAATTGATGTAAAGGGAGTGACGCAATATGAACAATAAGTTTATTCGCAAGATTAATTTATTGACTGTAAATTCAGTGCTTTTATTCACTGTTTTAGTCGTTTGCTCCTATTTGATGATTTTATCAGAAAGATATGTTGCGGCACTGATTTTGGGCATTATTGCTGTTGTGTGTGCCGCGTTAAATATAATTGTACACTGGATCAAACAAAGAGAACGTCTGAAGCGAATTAAGCTTCTGACTTTCTATGCCGAGGGGAATATTCATCCGGGACCGGGCGCTATTCCTTTCTTCAGATTACCATTGGTTTTTCTTTCTGCAGAAGGAAAATTTTTATGGTGTAATGATTTATTTCGAGGGATTTTTCGCGACCAATCGGATTTGCAAAAGGTGTTGCGAGAGCTATACATCGTACATTTGCGCGGCAAATTGGAGAATCAGACACTCATGTTGGAAACGCCTGTAGAATTTTCTGATCGTAATTTCCTGATGATGACGAATATTGTTCGGCTGGATCAGGAACACCAAGAAGATAATTTTGCTATTATGCTGTATTTTTCTGAAAATACAGAGTACGTTTTGTTGAAAGAAAAATACGAGAGCAGACAAACAGCGGTAGCCGAAATTGCGGTGGATAGTTATCAGGAAATTTTTCAATCCAACGGCGAGGCGGTCATCAATGCAATTACCGTAGAACTTTCGAAAATCTTTACGAAATGGCTATCCGGCACCAATGCGGTCATTAAGAAATTGGTACAAGATCGCTATATTTTGATTTTAGAAGAAGCGGCGCTGAAACGTTTGGAACAAGAAAAATTCAGCGTATTAAACCAAGTTAAGCGTATCTCGGTGGGCAATCGAATTCCGGTTACGCTCAGTATTGGGGTAGGTATTCACGGTGATAGTGTCCAAGCAAATTACGAAGCTGCATCAGAAGCTTTAGAGCTTGCTTTAAGTCGAGGCGGCGATCAAGCGGTTGTTCGTGATCAAAATCATGACGATTATTATGGTGGCAGCACGATGGATATGGAGACGCTTTCTAAAGTCAAGTCCCGTATTGTAGCCGATCTTTTAAAGAAAGAAATCCAAAGAAGTTCTCGTGTACTCATTATGGGGCATCAAATCGGGGATATGGACTCTTTAGGTGCATCTCTTTGTGTATATCGCGCCTGTGCGTTCTTCGGTATTGAAGCAAAAATCATTTTAAACGAGGGAAATCCTGCTATTAACGGTATGCTCAAACGGTTGCAAGCGATTCCGGAGTATGCGGATTTGTTTATCAATACAAGTTATGCCTTAAATTTAGTAGATGACGATACGTTGGCTGTTGTGGTAGACACCAGCAGACAAAATATGACGGAGTGTCCGAAGCTACTGGATTATGTACCCCGTGTTGCTGTGGTGGATCATCATAGAAAAGCCGCAGATTATTTGAAAGAAACCGTATTGGATTATTCGGAATCCTATGCTTCTTCTACCAGTGAATTGTTAGTGGAAGTGCTTCAATATATGATTCCTCACGTTGCGGTTCCGGTGGTTGAAGCAGAAGCGATGTATGCCGGCATGTTGGTAGATACCAAGAATTTTACATTTAAAACGGGTACCAGAACATTCCAGGTTGCTTCGTACTTGAAGAAACAAGGCGTTGATACCATTGGTGTTCGACAATATTTTCAGCCGGATTTTGAGACTTATGCTGAGGTGTCGAAGGTTACTGCTTCTGTAAAGTTGTTGCAGAATCGGATTGCAATTGCCTATTGTACGAAAGAAACAAGGAATATGAAACTGGTTGCTGCTATGGCAGCGGATCAACTTTTGAACATTGCCGGTGTTGACGCATCCTTTGTTTTGTTGGATAAAAATGGAGATGTGGGTATTAGTGCAAGATCCTTAGGGGAAATAAATGTACAAGTGATTTTGGAGAAAATGGGTGGCGGCGGTCATTTAACTGCAGCTGCAGCATCCCTTGAAAATATCTCTGTGGAATTCGCAGAGAAAGAATTATTGAAACATATTGTAGAATATTTAGAGAAATAACAGGAGGTTATTTTATGAAAGTGATTTTGTTGAAAGATGTTAAAGACCTTGGAAAGAAGGATCAGATTGTTGAAGTAAGCGATGGATACGGAAAGAATTTTTTAGTACCTCGCGGCATCGCGAAAATTGCGACAGCAGGATCTATCAACGAGGCGTTAGATAAGCAAAAAGCACAAGAAGCAAAGAAAGCAAGAGAGTTGGCGCAAGCAAAAGAATTGGCCAATGAGATTTCTTCCAAACGTGTAATTTTAAAAGCAAAGCTTGGGGAGAACGGTAAACTTTTCGGTGCGGTTTCTGCAAAAGATATTGCAGATGCTATGAAAGCGCAGTTCAAAATTGATCTGGACAAGAAGAAAATCGAATTAGGTGACCCCATTAAGTCCCAAGGTGTTTTTGATGTGACTGCTAAAGTCTATGCAGGTGTGGTTGCAAAATTCCAGGTAGAAGTTCAAGCACAGTAATCGCAGTAAAGGATGTACAATTATGAAGGCAGGAATCCCTCCACAAAATATTGATGCGGAAAGATCACTGTTAGGTGCCATTTTGATGGACCAAAGTGTCATTTTAGATGTTATGGCCGCTGTGAAACCAGAGGATTTTTACAGAAAAGATCATCAGTTGGTTTTTGAAGCAATGACAGCACTTTCCGGAAAGAATCAACCCATTGATTTAATTACGGTTACCGATTTTCTTTCTTCTACCGGCAACATTTCCGGTGCAGGTGGGATGGATTATATTGCATCGTTAACCGATGATGTACCCCTTGCATCCAACGCGATTCAATATGCACAGATTGTATCGGAAAGAGCGCTGCAGCGGCGCCTTATTCAAACTTCCTCGGATATTGCCAAGATGGCTTATGAGCCGGAAGGGGATGTTTCCAATGTTTTGGAAGAAGCGGAGAAGAAGATTTTTAACTTGGTTCAGAAAAGAAACAATAAATCTTATTCTCGTATTGGAGAATTACTTCCCGGGATTTTTGATGAGCTTACAGAATTAAGTATGAACGGTGTACTCCCGGGTATTCCTACCGGATTCTTGGATTTGGATAAATTACTTTCCGGTTTACATAATTCTGACTTGATCTTAATTGCGGCACGTCCCGGTATGGGTAAGACCGCTTTAATGTTAAATATTGCTGCAAACGTAGCGAAGAAGAATTATCCTGTAGCTGTATTTAACTTGGAAATGTCCGGCGAACAATTGGCAAAACGTATGCTCAGTTCTGAATCTCAAATCGAAGGCGAGAAAATTCGTACCGGTCAATTCGAAGAAGCTGAATGGACACGCCTTGCGGAAACGTTAGAGAGAATGGAATCCGTTCCGCTGTACATTGATGACTCTACCGACGTCACCGTTGCTTCTATTCGTGCAAAATGCAGAAAAATGAAATTAGAGAAAGATATTAAATTGATTGTCATTGACTACTTGCAATTGATGTCCAGTGGCGGTAAATCCGACAATCGTACCACCGAAATTGCCGAAATTTCTCGTGCGCTTAAGATTATGGCAAAAGAATTGAACGTGCCGGTTATTGTAGGTTCTCAGTTAAGCAGTGAAGTTGAAAAACGTGCGGATAAGCGTCCCATGCTTAGTGACTTGCGTGAATCCGGTGCTATTGAGCAGGACGCGGATATTGTTATGTTTATTTACCGTGATTCCTACTATAACAAGGATGAAACGGATGCGCGTTTCAGTAATATTGCAGAATTGATTGTAGCAAAACACAGAAACGGTTCTTCCGGTACCATTAAATTAGCCTTTGACGGGGCGCATGCATCTTTTAAGAATGTTACCTTTGCAGGTGAGGGGAATAAATGATGAAACACTTGAAAGAACTTCCTCAATATGCGAAGTTTGTATCTTGTGTAGAGGAACATCACCTCCTGTCAGACCAAGACAATGTTATTGTTGCTGTATCCGGTGGTGCTGACTCCGTGGCGTTGTTATGTCTGCTTCTTGCGTATATGTCACCGGCACGTATTCTTGTTGCTCATGTCAACCATGGTATTCGAGGAGACGAGGCTTTCCGTGATGCGCAGTTTGTACAGGATTTGTGTGCGGATCTTCAACTGGATTTCCAATTGAAAGAAGTGGATGTACCCACTATCGCCCAAGAAGCCGGGCTGGGGTTGGAAGAATGCGGACGATTGGAACGATATCGCTTCTTAGAAACACTGGCCAAGGAACGGAATGCGGTTATTGCGGTAGCCCATCATCGAGAAGATCGCGCTGAAACTATTTTGATGAATATTGCACGCGGGTGTGGAATTGATGGTCTGAAAGGCATTTCCTATCGCCACGGAAACATTGTTCGTCCGCTTATGGATTTTGATAAGAAAGAACTTTTAGACGTTTGTACGGCTGCGAATATTGTGCCCATGGTGGATGGTACGAATTTTGAAGATTGCACCTTACGCAATCGTGTGCGACATACGGTGCTTCCTTATTTAACGGAGGCATTCGGAAGAAATATGACGGACAAATTGATAGACTTATCTGAACATGCGTGTATGGATAGTGCGTTTATAGACGAGTATGCGGCAGATGTGTTTGAACGGGTTGTGGAAAAGGAACGTTATTTATGGGTTGTGGATCGTACGGCATTTTACCAACAACCGGATGCGATTCAATATCGAATTTTGAGACGGGTCATTGCATCCGTTCAAAATGCAGAACAGGAGTTCCTTTATCCTGAAGGGAAAGATTTGACAGCAGAAATGATTCGCCGTGTGCGCGCCCACCTTTTGCAAGGGAAATCCGGTAAAATTGTGGAAATTGGCAAAAAAATTCAATGTCAAATTGAAGGAAATCGAGGTGTGATTTATTACTGTACTGAATTTGACCCGGAAGATTGTGTAAAATGTCCGGAAATTGAAATATATGCATTGGATCAAAGTCAACCCTTTGATTTTGAATCAAATCAACCGATCCATTGTGCTTATTTTGATTTCGATGCATTGTATGCAAAGACAGAAGGGATTCTTGAAAGAATAGAAATGCGACGTATTCGCACAGGCGATAATTTTACGCCCTATGGTATGACCGGTCACATGCGCCTTCGGAAATTTCTAATTGATCATAAAATACCGCTTTCTCGCCGAAAAATCTTATGGGTGGTGGCCATTGGAAATGAAATTTTGTGGATTCCCGGAATTCGAAGAAGCAATATTGGACCTATAACAAATACAACAAAGAATATTATAAAAATTAAAGTTAAAATGGAGGATATTTATGATGGAGAATAACAGCAAGCTGGCAGAAAATATAGTGGATCGTGTGCTCGCCAGCAAAGAAGAAATTCAAAAAGCAGTTGCAAGAATTGGCGCTGAAATCACAAGAGATTATGAAGGGAAAGAACTTTTTGTAATTGGCGTATTAAAAGGTGGCTTTATGTTTATGGCTGATCTTGTCCGTGAAATTCAAATTCCACTGCAAATGGATTTCATTGCGGTTTCCAGCTATGGTTCATCGACTAAAACATCCGGTGTCGTTCGACTTATTAAAGATATTGACAAGCCATTGGATGGGAAACACCTTTTGATTGTGGAAGATATCATTGACTCCGGTGTTACGTTGAAATATTTGAAGGAAATGTTTGCAACCCGTGGTCCTTTGAGCATTCGTGTTTGCACTATTTTTGACAAACCCTCTCGCAGAAAAGTTGAGATGCAGGGGGATTACGTAGGCATTGAAATTCCCGATGAATTCGTAATTGGATATGGATTAGACTACGATGGTAAATATAGAAATTTACCTGATTTATGTGTCCTTCGAAGAGATGTTTACGAAAAGGAATAAACGGGTAAAATGAGTTTGAAACATCCTGCGTATTATGGTATCATAAGTCATTCGCAGATTGGAGGTTGATGCATTGAAAGCATTAAAAGCAATATCCCCATATATTGTTATGATCGGATTAGTGGTCCTTATTGTGATGGTTGTTTCCAGCCTAATGACGGGACCGGAGCTTGCTTATACACAATTTGTTTCTGAGTTAAAGAACAATAATGTATCCACGGTTAAATTGGAGGGGAATAAGGCGACGGTTGAATTAAAAGAGCAGAGCCAAATTGACTCCAAAATTAAAGCCGGGGAATATACAGTATATGTGCATAGCCAAGATAATTTTGAAGCCTTGATGACCGATGTTACAATGGGTGATCAAAATATTTCCGTGAAATATACAGCGGTAGACAACGAATTGCCCTTTGTGGTACGGATCATACCGTATATCTTGTTCGTAGTTATTTTCTTGATTTTCTTGTATATGATGTTTAGTCAAAGTCAAGGCGGAAATAATCGTGCTATGAACTTTGGCAAGAGTCGTGCACGGTTGTATACGTCCAGTAAGATTACGTTTGATCAAGTGGCCGGTGCGGAAGAAGAAAAAGAGGAAATGGCGGAATTGGTATCTTTCTTAAAAGAACCAAAACGTTATGCTTCTCTTGGTGCCAGAATCCCGAAAGGTGTCTTAATGGTTGGACCTCCGGGAACCGGTAAGACTTATCTTGCAAAGGCTGTTGCAGGGGAAGCCAACGTACCTTTTTTCTCTATCAGTGGTTCTGATTTTGTGGAAATGTACGTAGGTGTCGGCGCATCCCGTGTTCGTGATTTGTTTGAACAGGCAAAGAAGAATGCTCCGTGTATTATCTTTATTGATGAGATTGATGCGGTGGGGCGTCATCGTGGTGCCGGTTTAGGTGGCGGACACGATGAGCGGGAACAAACCTTGAATCAATTACTGGTTGAAATGGATGGATTTGGTATCAATGAAGGTGTCATTGTTATGGCGGCAACCAATCGTCCGGATATTTTGGATCCTGCATTAACCAGACCCGGACGTTTTGATCGAAAGATTACGGTCAACTATCCGGATGTAAAAGGCAGAGAGGCCATTCTTTGTGTTCACGCAAAGAATAAACCGTTAGAAGATACGGTGGATTTAAGTGACGTTGCGAAGAATACCTCCGGCTTCACGGCTGCGGATCTTGAAAACTTGCTGAATGAAGCTGCATTGCTTGCTGCAAGAGATAAGCAAGACCAAATTAGTCAATTCCATTTGAAAGAAGCTATTTTCCGTGTATTGGTTGGCCCTGAGAAGAAGAGCCGCGTTTACACAGAGAAAGAAAAGTGGCTTACGGCGGTACACGAAACAGGCCATGCAATTTGTGTGAAATTACTTTCTTCTACCGATAAAGTGGATCGAATCTCGGTTATTCCGGCAGGATTAGCCGGTGGATACACGTCTCACAGACCGGAAGAGGATAAGTCTTATTTAACAAAGAGTCAATTGTTAGAAGAAATCGATATTTGCTTGGGTGGTCGTGCTGCAGAAGAATTGTTACTTGGCGAACTCAGCACCGGCGCATCCGGTGATTTGAAACGTGCGAATCGTGTTGCACGCAATATGATCACAAAGTATGGTATGAGCAGTCAATTAACCAATCTTGTATTCCAATCCGGCGAAAGTGATGAGGTCTTTATCGGTAAAGATTATGGACACACCAAATCGTACAGTGAGGAAGTTTCTGCCCAGATTGATCGAGAAGTGAAGGCTATTTTAGATGAAGAATATAGTCGCGTAATGACATTACTTCGGACCAATGAAGCAAAGTTAACCCATATTGCAAAAGTGCTTATGGAGAAAGAAAAGATTGAAGGTGCAGAATTCAATCAATTGATGGAGGCAGAATTAGAATAATTATCAAAACTTATTTGAGAATATGATAGAAGATAAGGATGTGTATTACCAGATAAATGGTCAGAATGATTACTGCATAAATTAGATCTGCCATTGTTTATTACACCTCCTTTTCTTTATTATTAGTATATGTACGCAGGGAATAAATGGTGAGAAAGGAGGACTCTTGTGGAAGTATTAAACGATATTACCCTTCGGGGCGCCGTTGTTGAAATCATCTATGAGAATGATGAGAACGGTTATAAGATTATTGATATTCTTTGTGACGGAAAGGACATCGTTACCGCAAGAGGCACTATGCCCTTTACGTATGTGGGTGAATTTGTCACATTGACCGGTCATTTTGAAAATCATAAGTTGTATGGTGATCAATTTATGGTTTCCGGTTATGAGAAAGAATTGCCGGACAATTTACAGGACATTGAAATCTTTTTGTCTTCCGGATTGATTGAAGGCGTAGGTCCTTCTACGGCAAAAGCCATTGTAAAGAAATTTGGAACAGACACCGTTCAGGTGATCTTACATAGCCCGGAGAAATTAGAATGTGTACGGGGAATTTCCCATGCCCGTGCCATTCGAATCGGAGAAACATTTCAAGAATATGAAGCGACACGCGCCTTGATTGTATTCTTCAATCAATACGGTGTATCTACAAGTCTTGCTTGGAAGATTTATCAAAAATACGGTGTATTGGCAACAGAAATTGTGCAAAAGAATCCTTATCGTTTAATTGATGATATTCCGGAGGTTGGTTTTAAGACGGCAGACCGTTTAGGACAGGCTATGGGGGTTGAATCCGATGCGGGGAGTCGAATTTGTGCCGGCATTTTACACGTGTTATCTTTGGGATTAAGCAGTGGACACGTTTATCTTCCGGAAGAACAAGTGTTAGCAGAAACAGAACTTTTACTGACTGTACCGAAAGACTGTGTTGCCCAATCTTTTCAAACGTTAGAAGCCTTAGGGAAGATTGTATGCATCGAAAATGGAACAGATCGAAATGTATTTCTTTCCTATATGTATCTTTCAGAAGAATACATTGCAGAACGACTTTATGCCCATAGTTTACTGTCTGTACCTTCTTCTTTAGAGAAAATCCAGGGAAACTTGGAGAAATTTCAACGGAAGAATGATATTGATTTGGATGATGTACAAATAGAAGGCATATTGCGCAGTTGTATCCATGGTTTTTCAATTATTACAGGTGGTCCCGGTACCGGCAAGACCACTATTATCAAAGCATTGGTTCATTTGTTAAGCGGTATGTCTAAGAAATGCGTACTGGCAGCGCCTACCGGTCGCGCAGCTAAACGGATGACGGAAGCCTGCGGTCTTCCGGCAAAAACCATTCATCGATTGTTGGAATTCACCTCCGTTAGTCGCGAATTTGATACGGATCATGCAGGAGATGGCGGCATTCGAGAAGATTTTAATTTAAAATTTGGGCGCAATGAACGCAATCCGCTGGATGTGAATGTATTGATTGTAGATGAAACATCTATGTTGGATACACTTCTTTTGTATCATCTGTTGAAAGCTACTCCTCATGATACGCAAATTATTTTTGTGGGCGATCAAAATCAATTGCCTTCGGTAGGTCCCGGAAATGTTTTGAAAGATTTGATTTCTTCCGGGCAATTTCAGACTACGGTATTAAATAAAATTTATCGGCAAGAAGACAGCAGCATGATCGCTTATAACGCCCATCAAGTGAATCACGGACGCTTGCCGGAAATAAATCAAAAAAAGAGTGATTTCTTTTTGTTGCCAAGAAAAACCCCACAGGATACCATGCAAACCCTTTTAGACGTGGTTTGTCGTCGTTTGCCGGCGGCCTACGGGATTGATCCTATGAAAGATATTCAGGTTTTGATTCCAAACAAGAAAGGGATTTGCGGTGTTATTAATGCGAATGCCCAATTACAGCAAGAACTAAATCCACACAAGGATGACGAGCATGATTACACCAATAGTACCGGCACCTTTCGAGTTGGAGACCGTGTCATGCAAACCAAGAACAATTACGAAATTGAATGGTTCAAAAAAGATGTTGCCGGAGTGGAAGGCAAAGGCATCTTTAATGGTGAAATGGGAATTGTTCAGCGAATTGATAAGAAGAACAAAACAGTGGATATTTTGTTTGATGAAGACCGTTACGTAACCTATGATTATGCAACCATGAATCAAATTGAACACTGCTACGCCATTACGGTCCATAAGAGTCAGGGAAGTGAATTTGATTATTGTGTGATTCCTTTGATTCCGGGCCCGCCTATGTTAATGACGCGCAATATCTTATATACGGCCATTACCAGAGCCAAGAAAATGGTTGTATTGGTGGGGGACAGTCGGTGTATTGAGTGGATGGTATCCAATGATACGCAACAAAAACGCTATACATATTTAGCAGAAAGAATTATTGAAAGGGGACGGGATGATGAAAATTAGTGCATTGCTTTTTCCGGATAAATGCCCGTTCTGTGGACGTATTCTCTCCAAAGGAGAGTCCGTTTTGTGTGACGCTTGCAAACAAACCGGTATCCTGCGCTCCGGTTATACACAGGAAGATTTATTTTTCTTACCTGAAATACTTCATTTGTATTGTCCGCTTCAATATATAGCCGGTGCAAAGGAGAGTCTGCTTCGCTATAAATTCCACGGAGATAACTGGTTGGCGGATCCTTATGCACAATTATTGCACCAAGCCATCCTGCAAAACCGAGGTTACGATCATTGTAAGTGGATTACGGCAGTTCCTGTGAGCAAACATCGGTATCGAGTCAGAGGATATAATCAAAGTGCGTTGATTGCCAAGAAGATTTCCGCATTATCCGGGATTCCTTATGTGGAAACCATGGCTCGTACGGGACAAAAAGGGGACGCGCAAACGGGTAAAATGAACCGTGTCGAACGCCACCAAACAAAACGGTTTGTATTACGACATCCTGTTCCGGAAATCAATGGTGGTGTTATTTTGATTGATGATATACTGACAACCGGCTCTACTTTGAACGAATGTGCATCCTTGCTACTTCACGCAGGTGCCGATTTTGTCAATGCCGGCGTTGTGGCATCGGGACGTCGTGATTTGGGAGGTGTATGTGCATGATTATTTTTTCTTGTAAAGATGTAGGGATTTCTTTTGGGGATGAAAATGTATTAGATCATGTAAACATTACGATCAACGAAGGCGATCGAATTGGTGTTGTG
>JAFYOJ010000079.1 GCA_017560225.1 Clostridia bacterium | reverse complement strand
CTAAATTTGAGGATCAGCGGGCAGCATTTTGTTTAGCGGCCACCGGTGCCATTAAAGATGACGTGCTGGACCGGACGGACATTACGGCATTCCTGCTGTTATATCTGTCGGATCATTATCCGGGCTTGCTGCAGGAGAAATATAAGATTGATGAGCAGGCATTGTGTACGCAAGATTTAGATGGATTTACCCGACAGGAATTGGAGTCGGAGGGAGCTTTTCGGAGAAGAACCGTGGGCTTTCGTTTGCTTCACGCTTGTGCCAGAAAACGCGGTTGTCTGCAAAAGGGCGGCATCATTGACGAAGATCGCATTTGCGCAATGATCTTAGATGATTTCCGCGGCGGCAAGATTGGACGTATTTCTTTGGACGATCCTTCTGTATTAGAAACGGGAGGTGCTTCCCAATGAAGCCGGAACGGTTTTATGCGTTGCAGCAATATGAAAGACAGTTGGCATCCTCCGGCATTCGAATTATTGCCGGCGTGGATGAAGCCGGCAGAGGACCTTTAGCGGGTCCGGTAGCTGCAGGTTGTGTTATTTTCAAAAGTGACGGACCTTTTCCGGAAGCGGATGATTCCAAAAAGATTTCGGAGAAGAAGCGTGATGCTTTATATGAAGAGATTATAGAAAAAGCACTCGCCTGGGGTGTGGGTCTTGCGGACAGTCAATTGATTGATGAAGTAAACATTTTACAAGCCACCCAAATGGCTATGAAGCAAGCGGTGGATGTGGCTTGCGGGAAGATTGGCTTGACGCCGGAAATGGTCCTTATTGACCACGTGCGTTTGCCGGAATTTTCCTATCCACAGATGCCCATTACCCACGGGGATGCACTTTCGGTAACCATTGCCTCTGCGTCGATTATCGCGAAAGTGACCAGGGACCGTATGATGATGGAATACGCCAAGCAATATCCGGAGTACGGTTTTGATAAACACAAAGGATATGGCACGAAAGCACATTACGACGCTATTGCTACATACGGACTGACGCCTATTCATCGGCGTTCATTTTTAAAGAAAATTCTGCAGGAGGGCCGGTAAAATGGTTGTGAAGAATCCTAAATTTGTAATATCTGCCGTTTGTCCTGCCCAATATCCGGACTCTGAATTGTTGGAAATTGCCTTCGCAGGCAGATCCAACGTGGGTAAATCATCTTTGATCAATGCCTTGGTAGGTCGAAAACGTCTGGCGTACAGCGGCAGTACCCAGGGTATGACTCGGCAGATCAATTTCTATAATATCGATGATGAAATTCATTTTGTGGATTTGCCCGGATACGGCTATGCCAGCGTATCGAAAGATCAGAAATCTTTGTGGGCAGGGGTTATTGAGAAATATTTAAATATCCGTCCGCAGTTATATATGATCATTCTGTTGGTGGATATTCGGCACAATCCCACTGAGGATGATAAGAATATGTATCGTTGGATTCAGGCGTCTGGGCTTGCGCACGCCATTGTGGCAACCAAGGCAGACAAACTGTCTAAGATGCAGATTGCAGGCCGTTTGAAAGAGATCAGGGCTTGCCTAAATATACCAAATAATGATACAATGATATATCCGGTATCTGCGCAAAAGAAAACCGGAATTGACCGTCTTTGGGCGGCTATTGATGAAGTGATTATGGAGGAAACAGAAGGATGAAGCGTCTATATACCGATGCAAAGAAGATACAGGAAATTTGTCAGGAGTATCCCACTCCTTTTCATTTGTATGATGAGAAAGGAATTCGCGAAGGTGTGCGTCGCTTGCGTGCAGCTTTTTCCTGGAATGAAGGATATAAAGAGTATTTTGCAGTAAAGGCATGTCCCAATCCTTTCTTGATTAAGATGATGCAAGAAGAAGGGTGCGGTGTGGACTGTTCCTCTTATACAGAATTGATGCTGGCGGAGAAATTGGGATTCCACGGGGATGACATTATGTTCTCTTCCAACGTAACCCCTGCACAAGACTTTCAATATGCCCGTAAATTAGAGGCAACCATCAATCTGGATGATTTCTCTCATATCGACTTTCTTGGGGAGAATGGCGGCATTCCGGAGCTGATTTGTATGCGATACAATCCCGGCGGGGATTTTCGCATTAACGGAAGCATTATGGGCAATCCCGGGGATGCTAAGTACGGCATGACCGGTGCGCAAATTCAGGAAGCGGTGAAGAAACTTTCTAAGATGGGTGCGAAGCGTTTCGGTATTCACGCATTCTTGGCAAGCAATATGTTGAATCCGGATTACTATCCGTCTTTGGCAGCGATTTTGTTCGAGCTGATTGTCACCTTGAATCAAGAAACCGGTGCGGAATTCGAATTTGTGAATCTGTCCGGCGGTATTGGTATTCCGTATAAGCCGGAGGACAAACCCCAGGATTTGGAATATATCGGACAGAAGGTAAAGGAAGCCTACGACCGCATTATCGTACCTTCGCCTGTGAAGAAACTGGCTATTAAGACCGAACTGGGACGGTATATGACCGGTTCCCACGGCGCCCTCATTACCAAAGTCATTCACGAGAAGAAGACCTATAAGGATTATATCGGTGTGGATGCTTGTGCGGTGGATTTGATGCGTCCGGCTATGTATGGTGCATACCATCATATCACGGTTATGGGGAAGGAAGAAGCACCTTGTGACCACGTCTATGACGTAACCGGCGGCCTTTGTGAGAACAATGATAAGTTTGCAATCGATCGGGCGCTTCCGGAGATTGAAATTGGTGACATTTTAGCTATTCACGATACCGGTGCCCACGGATATGCTATGGGTTATAACTATAACGGCAAATTAAAGAGCGCAGAACTGCTTTTGAAAGAAGATGGAAGCGTTCAGATGATTCGCAGAGCGGAAACACCGAAAGATTATTTTGCTACTTTCGATTTCTGCGACATTTTACAGTAAGGAGTGACGAGCGATGGATAAAGGCTATGAAGTAAATAAAAATATTGCAGACCGTATTCGCGAATTGAGAGAAATTTGCGATCTTTCCAGAGAAGAGATGGCAGCGTCTTTGAAGATTTCTTTGGATGCTTACGTAGACTATGAAGAAGCCAAGGAAGATTTCCCGGTGAGTGTGCTCTATGCCATTGCCCAAATTATGAAAGTCGACCTTACGGAACTTCTTACGGGTACGGCACCCAGACTGACCAATTGCTCGATTGTCCGCAAGGGCGAAGGCATTATGGTAGACCGCTACAAAGGGTACGACTTTGAAAGTATCGCCTATAAGTTTGTGGGTCGTAAAGTGGAGCCGATGGTGGTTACGGTAGGTGCTGAAACGGAAAATGCACCGCCGGAGCTTGTACAACATCCCGGTCAGGAATTTAACTTCATTTTGGAAGGTCAGGTGCGGATTTTGTTTGGTGCCAGAGAGTTCCTGTTAAATGAAGGGGATTGCTTCTATTTTGATTCTACGGTACCCCATGCACAATGTGCGGTTGGCGGCAAACAGGCTAAGTTTTTAACGGTAATCTTACAATAATCGGAGGACATTGGATCGATGAAGAATTATATGCTGAATAAATATCTGCCTCGCGTGGATTTTGACTCCTACGAAGATTTCAAGGAGAATTTTACTATCAATGTGCCTGAAGATTTCAACTTTGGTTTTGATATTGTAGACGGTTGGGCGGAGAATGAACCCGGCAAGACGGCGCTGGTATGGTGTAATGATCACGGAGAAGAACATACGTTCTCCTTTAATGACGTGAAGGCATACAGTAACCGGATTTGTAATTATTTTAAGTCTTTGGGGATTCGCAAGGGCGATCGTGTGATGCTGATTATGAAGCGTCGTTATGAGTACTGGATGACCGCTACAGCGCTTCACAAGATGGGCATCGTAATGATCCCCGCATCTTTCCAGCTTACGGAGAAGGATTTGATTTACAGAATTAATGCAGCCGGTGTTAAGATGATCATTATTGCACCGGATGATAATATTATCAGCACGTGGAGAATTCTTTGGATCAGTGTCCTACGCTGCAATACAAAGCTATGGTGCATGAGGCGGGAGAGGGCCGAGAAGGCTGGATCGATTACAGAAGCGCATTCTTAGCCCACAGTGACGTATTCCTGCGTCCTACGGGAGAAGATGAAGTGCTGGCTAAGGATCCTATGATTTTGTATTTTACCTCCGGCACCACCGGCATGCCCAAGATGGTACAGCATATCCAATCTTACCCCTTAGGCCATATCTTGACGGCAAAATATTGGCAGCAGGTAGAGGATAACGGTTTGCATTTGACCGTATCTGATTCCGGTTGGGCGAAGTTCTCTTGGGGAAAGATCTACGGACAATGGATTTCCGGTAGCGGTATCTTAGGCTATGATATGGATAAGTTTGATTCGGACAAGTTGCTCCGTGTTATTGAGAAGTACAGAATTACGACGTTCTGTGCGCCGGCGACCATGTACCGATTTATGATTAAGGAAGATTTGACCAAGTATGATTTGTCTTCGATTCATCACTGCTGTATGGCGGGTGAACCGTTGAACCCTGTTGTATTTGAACAATGGGAGACTCTTACGGGCCACAAACTTTACGAGGGCTTTGGACAGACGGAAACGCCGGTTTTGCTCGCAAACTTTGAATGGATTGAGCCCAAACCCGGCTCTACGGGTAAGCCTTCTCCTATCTTTGATATTCAGCTTATTAACGATGAAGGCAAAGAATGTGAAATTGGTGAGGAGGGTGAGATTGTGATTCGCGGTGCGGCCAAGACCCACCCGGTTGGTCTTACCATGGGCTATTACTTAGATGATGCGGCCAACGAGAAATTGTGGGCGGGTGGAGATTTCCATACCGGCGACAATGCTTGGAAGGATGAAGAAGGTTATATTTGGTTCATCGGTCGTGTGGACGACGTTATTAAATGCTCCGGCTACCGCATTGGACCTTTTGAGGTAGAATCTGCGCTGATGACCCATCCGGCAGTTTTGGAATGTGCCATTACAGCGGCACCGGACCCGGTACGCGGTCAGGTGGTAAAGGCTACGGTCGTATTGGTAAAGAATAAAGGCTACGAACCTACGGACGAGCTTCGGAAGGAACTGCAGGATCATGTAAAACGTGTGACGGCGCCTTACAAGTATCCCAGAATTTTGGAGTTTGTGGAGGAACTGCCTAAGACCACCAGCGGTAAGATTAAGCGCGGCGATATTCGGAAGCAAGATCATCATAAAGCATAAATTATGCCGGCGCGTGCATAGAATAAGCATAAAGGAGGCGTTATTCCAATGGAAAATGCGGAGAGAAATGTAGAGAAGTTGTTCGAAACTTGGACAAGTGACGTTTATTTTGCAGATACATGGGATGAATTGGAGGCAGTGAAGGAGAATCCTGCTGACATTCGGGATCGTTTCTATAAAGAGTTGGATTTCGGTACGGCCGGTATTCGCGGCGTGATGGGTGCCGGTACCAATCGTATGAATGCTTATGTGGTACGCAGACTTTCTTATGCAGTTGCCAAGCATATTGTGTCGAAAGGCGAAGCGGCCATGCAGCGAGGAATCGTCATTGGTTACGATAGCCGGAATAACTCTGAACTCTATGCAAAAGAGGCGGCTGCGGTCTATGCTGGTTTTGGCATTCGCACATACATTCACGGGGAGATTTGTCCCGTGCCCTTGTTGTCTTTCAGTGTGCGCCACTTAAAGACAGAGGCGGGTGTGATGATTACTGCCAGCCATAATCCCAAAGAATATAACGGATATAAAGTATACGGTGCAGACGGTGCCCAGCTTTCTTTAGAAGATAGCGCAGGGGTTTCTAAAATTGTTGCGTCTATTGCGGACTACCGGGAAGTGCCTAAATTTAATTATAGTTTCTTGTTAGGTCTGAAGAAAATCCGTGTTGTAAAGCCTTCTGTTCGGGAGGCGTATTTGCAAACCATTCTGAAACTTGCCCAGGAAACACCTATTGAAAGTGATTTGAAGGTTGTCTATACGCCTATTCATGGTGCAGGTG
>JAFYOJ010000078.1 GCA_017560225.1 Clostridia bacterium | reverse complement strand
GTATTAAGCATGTTTTCAACGTCAAAAGGCCCCGCAAAATATGCAAGGCGAAAAACATCAGGTTCATAGCTATCTTCAAGCCGCTGATAGCCCGCCGCTCCATACAGCCACTCTGCCGCGGCCTCTGCTGCTTTGGGCAGTTCTTTTTTTGCGCCCTTTATGCCTATGTCATAGGGCTGCATGTAGTTGGTATATGCCCCGGTGTCAATATGCAAATCGCCATTTCTCCCGGGCACGCTTATAACATTATATTTTTTTGTCGGTCGCGTTCTTGTGGGAAAGCGTTCAACAGTGATATTTAATTCTTTGCTGTTTTTTCCTGCCCAAGTTATCACCTGTATACCGCCTCCCTTCTCTCTACGTCACCATAAAGTATATGCGCTACGGCGTAGGCAATTTCGTTTGCACTCTGGCCTTCCGCCGCGTATATGTTGAATACCGGCGCGCTTATCGCCTGCGATTCCCTGTTGGAATGAATGGCGCTGCCTGCAGGCAGGCTGACAAGCTCGGGGCCTTCTTCGCCTACCCATGTCAAGCCACCGCGCCAATATCCTGTTCCAGCAGCGTTGCGGCCTATATATCCGCTTTCATAGGCAAGGCCGGTACGCATATCGCTTGCGCTGAAATCACCGGCAAGCCAGTTCGCTATGTCTCCAAAAGATTGCCGCACCTTTCCTTGTATGGTGCTTGCAAGCCGGTCGAAGCCATCCTTGAGCCTCTGGACGTTTTTGAGGGTTTTTTCGTCCATGACATACCCCGCCTCTTCCGCGCTGTCTCGGAGTTCTATCAAGCCCTCCCGGGTTTGGTTCAGCATAGGGTTAAGTTCTCGGGCGCCTTCGCCCATAAGAGACATTGCAAGGTTATCGCGCTCTATGCCCGCCTCCATGTCTGCCAAGGCATAGATTACATCCCAATAGATCTCTTCCATGTTTCTGAGTTCGCCTTCGGAGTTGGTCAGGGTAACGCCCAGGCGTTCAAATGATGCCATGTATTCTTCATTACCCTTTATGGCGTCGCCCACCCGCGTGGTGAGATCCTTCGTGCTGTCTGTAAGCCTTTCCACACTCACATCTACAAGGTCGGATATAAAATCAAACTCCTGCAGCGTGTTTGTGGCTATGCCGGATATGGCTGAACGGGTATTCAGTTCGTCCACATAGTTCATGGTTTCCTTGGCCACTTCTATCATCTTGCTTGCGGCTGTGGCTGCTACACCTGCCAGCCCGGCAAACCCGAGGTTAATATCCCCGAGGGGGCCAAGCGCACCCGATATGCCGCCCGGCAAGTCTATTCCAAACTTTTCCGCAAGCCCGTCCAATGCGCCGCCAAGAGTTGTGCCACCCTCAATGGCGTCGCGCTGCGCGTCGTCATACTCGCGTGTTTCTCGGGTAGCCTTATCAAGTGCATCGTTATTATCATCCAGCTGGCGCTCAATGGCGATAAGCTCACGCTCGGCATTATTAAGGGATGTTTGCCAATCGTTTACAGCCCTTTGGTTTACATCGGTGGCTCCGCGGGCTTCTTCAAGCGCCTTTCTGTATGTGTTTACCTTTTGCCGCTGCTGTTCGAGTTGCTTTTCAAGCACTTCGCCCTTTGCTGCAAGCGCATCCGTGCTTTCTGCATTTTCGGCGTATTGCTCGGAAACAAGCCGCATTTCAGATTTCAACACCTTCATTTCGCTGTTGATTCCGCTTATGGCCTGCTTGTATTCTTTTTCGCCGTCTATTTTAAATTTTGTGCTGATTACTGGCATTTGCTAACCTCCCATAAGGTAGGCAGTTAAGCTTTTTGCCTCCTCTTTCTTTTCCGTTTTAGGGGAAATAACCTCCCGCAGCGCCATAATTCGCCGTGGTGTCGCGGTTTTCCAAAAGCTTTCCTCGCTTTGATTTAAGTGTCTCATCCAAAACGCCAAATACCACGCAAAGTTTATTCCGCACTCTGCGTGGTCATCGAGTTTTTTTCGTCACCGTTTTCCTTTTCTTCGAGCTCTTCCTGCTGCTTGTTTTTTGAGGGCACAAATGCGGCCAGAATTAGGGGCATTACGATTTTTTTCGCATTACTAAAGCTAATTTCTCGCCCCACCTGTTTTGCCGTGAGCGGCCCTTCGCCCAAGCTATCGCGGGCATCATTTACCATGGCGGTAAGAAAGTTTCTCATGCCGTTGGCCGTGGTGTCCTCGAGGGCCTTACTCATGTTCCCGTCGTACATCTCCTGCACATCGGCAAGGACATTCATGTTGCAGGATATTTTATAAGTCCGTCCGCCGACGGTTACGTCGGCGGTTTTAAGTCTCAGGTCATCCATATTTTACTCCTCTTCGGGTTCCGCATTGGCTGCGGCTGCAGCGGCATCCACTATGGTTGCAGAGCCGTCCAGCACGCCGTCGCACCAGGCTTTGGCGTCTGCTATAGTGTCGCAAACAGCCGTCTCGAAAAATTCCTTTTTCTCCCCATCGGTGCCCATGAATTCACCTGTGGTGGTGGGGGTATTGAAGGTTATGGTCTGGCCTCTGGTGGTATAGGAGTAGCTGGGAGGGCCAAACATTGCTTTCTTCGCAAACATGCATGCGTATTTTGTTACGCCGTTGATTTTGTCGGGTGCAATGAATGAAACACCGACGTAATTGCCGTTGGAATCTCCGGACGCAAGAAGGCCGGGAATTGTTTTACCGCCTACGTTTCTTGAGCGGTCTTCGTATCCATACATCATTTTTTGCGCGGCTTCCAGAATGCTTTTTACACCTATGCTTATAGTGCCGCCTGTGGCTTCTCTTATCATCTCAGCAAGAGTGCCCTCGGCATAAAGCCTGCCCTCGGCAAAGGTAAGATCCATATTGACGGTCATAGCGTCGCCAACTTTTACCTTGTCGGAATAGGTCACGCCCTCACTTTCGTTATAGCTGTACTTCGCCGCCTGTATATATCTGAGGTCGAACGTGGGCATTTATTTAATTCCTTTCTGTATATAAATTTGATCCATTTTTCTTTCAAAAGTTTGCTGCATTTCTTTTTCGGCATCCTGTTCGCCTTTATCCCAAAAACGTGAGCCCGGCTGTTTGGATGTTCCGTAATTTGCCCAAAACGCTTTTTGAGCATTTCCCATTGTTTTGTTTTTTCTTCTGCTTGAGCCTATTGCCGATATCGTGACGTACTTGGTACCATCTTTGTCTTCCAACACTTTGCGCTTAAGCCTTATGCCTTTAAGCATGCTGCCGGTGTCAATGTGACCAGCCCTTATTGCCTGCGCCTTTATGTGCCTGGCGATAATCTCGCCGCCGTCGAAAAGAAAGTCGTCGCCGTATTCATCCGGCATGTTTGCAAGCTTCTCCAGCATTTCTGATGCCTGGTCTATGCCGCCAATTTCCACATTAGCCATATATTACCTCCGGTATGGTTGCTGTCATGGCAATATGTCTGCGCTTTGTGTCGCTTTCGTATAACTCCTGATCTACAACGCATATATAGCCTGCGGCGGCGGTAAGGTTTTTTATCTCTTGTACCAGCTGCTCATATTCTCCAGTTGTGTAAAGATCCACAGAAAAGGTTACGCCGGTTTCCGCTTCTCGGCCTTCAGCAAATATGGTGCCCATCTGCCCCATGAGCTGGTACGTTACAAACGTGTCTTCGCTGCCTGAGTACGGAGGATGGCAAACGGGGACCCCCATAGGTTCCAACGCTTTGTTTATTTCCATAGGCCGTCCTTTCTCTGGCAGGTCAGCTGTATTCGGTCGGGACTATCGGCGTAGGTGCGAACCACCTCATATTCCTTGCCCTCATACTCAATATACTGCTGTTCATCGTATTCAAAGGCCCATATTTCGAATATCTTGTCAGCCTTGCGCCCTGCCTGTGCCGCGCTGTAAAACTCGGAGCGGTTTACACTGCGTTCGTCAGCTATTATCGTGCTGGATTCGGTTACAACCTTGCGCTCAAAGCCGTCTACGATGGCACCTTCGCACCGTATAAGGGTTATCTCTACCTTTTCCCGATACATTGTTTACCTCTCAATGTCGTCACGATACAGGGCTATAGCATCCCGCAAGCGGGCAAACGCTGCATAATAACCCTCGTTGGGTCCTTCGTGCCGCCCGAAAAATGCCTTGCAATACAGTTTTATAGCCATGGGTATGCGCGGATCTGAAGAAAAGGCGGCGTGCTTTACGTCGCCGCCTTTCAGTTCCATTTCTGCCGAGGCTATAAGGCCCTGTATTTCTTCATCATGGATCGAGCTTCTGACTCCGATGAACCGTTTTACTGCCTCCAGCATTCTCTTTACTCCTTTCGGACACAGGAATCCCTCTTTCGAGGAATCCCTTCTTTGCAAGTTCGTTGACCCGCTTTACATCGTTCTCCGGGTAGTCGCTGCCTACGACATAGATCCGCCCGGAGCGCAGGCATTTAAACTCTCGGATAACCTTCATGGTTAGGCCTCTGCGGTATCGCGGATCATGGCAAATGCCTTGGTGTCAACCACGCCGCCGTCAACTACTGCATAAGCAACATAGTCGGTAGTGCGAGCCTTGGCGTGCTCTTCAGTAGTGATAGACAGGGGCTCGTTAACGTTGAAGGTCAGGCCCTGGAATGCGTTGCCGACAAGGATAGCGCCGTCAGAAACGCCTGCGTCAGGCTTGACCACCATGCCAAATATACGGCCTACGCCACCGCCGTTGACGTCGGGCACGAACAGGGGGCGCTTGTTCCCATCCATGATGTTTGCCAGCTTACCCCACACGGTAGAATTGTTGGCATAAATGGCTGCGCCGGCAAGGTAGGAGGAGTGAATCTTCGCAACGGCTTCGGTGATGGTAGCATAGCCGAGTTCACCGGTGTAGGTGACGATCTGGGGAGTGCCGTCCTCGGCCAGAAGCGCAGTTTCTACGCC
This sequence comes from Clostridia bacterium, assembly GCA_017560225.1. Classification (GTDB taxonomy): domain Bacteria; phylum Bacillota; class Clostridia; order UBA1212; family UBA1255; genus RGIG9099. Next base: position 6,651 of record JAFYOJ010000078.1, on the reverse strand, counting down.
TTCGGGCTCAAGAGATGCGGCGCCCTTACCCTTTGCAGCGGCGTTGCCCAGGGCTACGCCCATGCGCTCGCCCAGCTCGTTGATGATGAAGGGGATAAACTCTTCCATGGCCATGGCGCGAAGCTTCCAGGTAACAGTTACGGCCTTAGAGAGCTCGCGGCCGTCGAGGATCAGTTCGCCGAAGGCGTTCTGTTCGTCGGCGGTGGGGGTCTGTTCGTCATACCAGGCGGCATCACCGGCTACAATGCCGGTGTGCTTCTTGATTACCAGCTTGCCACGCACGTTATACTTGCGAGCATCGGCATACAGGGGATACATTTCCTCTGCGCGCTTCCAGATGCCAGCTGCTACGGTTTCGGGAATCAGCACGGCGGTATTGGTGGTGTCGTGAGTGTAAGCGTTGTTGAATTCAGCGTTTACCTTGTCGAATACACTCTTTTCCTGAGCGGTCATGCTGCGGCCCTGCATGTCAGCGGCCCATGCATGGAGGTATACTTCGGCTTCGTTTTCGGCAGGCTCAGAGACGACATCTACGGTCCTGGCGCCGGATACGTTTACGCTCTTGTTTTCGATGGGCTCGGCAACGGGAGCGCCGGCAAGGGCATTAAGGTTGGCGCGCTCGGTGACAATGTTCTGATACTCATTGTCGAGAGCGGTTACTTCGGCCTGCTTGGCCTTGGCTTCTTCCAGCTTGCCCTCGTTGATAAGGGCCTGTGCTTCGTTCAGAAGGGCTTCACGTTTTTCGTGGTACTGCTTATAGGTCATTTTCGTTTTTAGCTCCTTTCAGCTTAAGTTGGTTTTGAATTATTTGGGTTTTTTGTAAATCAAAATGCGCCCCATCGTTGAGCGCATTCCTTACCTTGGTTATGACTTCCTGCGGGAGAAGGCCGTTCGCCATTGCGGCGGCAAACCTTACAGACGCGGAATTTTGAGTGAACATGATTTCGTCAACAAATCCTTTGTCAAGGGCCTGCTGAGGTGTCAGCCATGTTTCCTGATTCATGAGCTCAAGAAGCTCATTCTTTTCCATGCCGGTTTTAAGTACATAGGCATTGGCAATGGTGTCGTTGTAGTTCTGCAGTATCTGTGCTGCGTGTTCATGGTCGCGATAATCGCCGCCCGCATACATCGATACGTTATGTATCATAATTTCACCCGTGGGGCTTATCATGGCAGGTCTGCCCGCCGCAGCGATTACGCTTGCCGCGCTTGCGGCTATACCCGTGATCTTGGTAGTGACGCCGCCCTTATAAGCCATAAGGGCTGTGTAGATCTCAGAACCCGAGAACACATCACCGCCGCCCGAGTTTATCTCTACTTCAAGAGGTTCGCCGCCCGCTGCTTCAATGCCTTTCAGCACGTCCGCAGGGCAGGTTGCATCCATCCCGAACCACTCATATATTCGTTTGTCGTCATTCGGTACAATTACGCCTTTCACTTCGATTTTTGCCAATTATTTCACCTCCTTTACTCCGTAGTGGGGCGGGTATCCAAGCGCCTTATGGGTTGGTCTCCGCCGGGTATGGGCGCCCAATTAAAGATCGCTCTCATTTCGTTGGGTACCATAATGCCTCGGTCTACAAGCTGTACCAAGTTCAGTTTGGTGGTCATGCTTGCAAAAGCGAGGCTGGATGCTTCAAAGATTATCTTGTTGCCGTATCCACGTTCGCGCCGGCTGAATATCTTCCGGGTGTATTCGTTGGATAGCTGGATTATGTCAGGTTCAACTGCGCTCTCGAAGTAGCTTATCCACTCATCCTCGGTGTAGCTGCCGTGTACGATCTTGTCGTTTGTGTTGAAATGGCCATATATGCGCTGGGTAGTTTTGTCCATCTGAGCGGCATTGGGGACATATTCTGTTGGCTTAACCTGTATTGCTTCTGCCTTAGAATCTACGCCCGCAACGCCAGTTCCTTCGCCCTCAGTATCAAGGAAGGACTTAGCAAAGTCCTTGACGTACTGTTCTATGTCTTCCTTGCGCAGGCTGTTGTGGAATTTCAGCAGCCAGCGGATTATCATAGAGTTTTTAATAGCCTTTACCACGCCCTGATCTGTGGCGTTCACCACCTCCATAAGGGGGGTAAGGACGCCTGCGGCGCTGTCGCCAAATATATCACTTGAATTAAAGTCCTTGCGCAGGTGTATAAGATCGGAATATGCAAGGGTTACACTCTTGCCGTTGGGCCGTGTAAACTTGATATACAGCCGTCCTGTGCCGTCCTGCAGGGCTTCACACATGGAAGCGTTGATGGGATAAATGGCTTTTGCAAGTCCGTTTGGATCCCTGTCGATGTAGGCAAAGGCGTTGTTATTGAGTTCAAGCTGTATGGCCAGCTTCTCCTGCAGCATTTGTCCGGTCATCCACGCGTTAGGCTCTTCCAACAAGAAACGGAGATATACATCAGGGTTAACCGCTATGTCTCTTGTGCCGTCCTGTTTGAGGGTTTCTCGGATGTGTTTACCCACGGCTTTGCCCATGGCGCGGGCTTTAGGTCTGATTGCCGCCCGGACTATATCGCTCTTATATAGCTTGCCATCCCACGCGTAGAATCCGCCGCCTTCGTCAGAGATCATCTTGTATTTGGTTACGGTTATGGTTCTGTTTTTTATTCGGTTTTTGATATTTGTGATAAGGCCCAAAATGTACCTCCTTAAATCAGGGTCAAATATTCGTCAAGGTTGCGCTCCATAACGATATACGCATCCAGAAGGGACGCCGTGCCGTCTATTCGCCGCCTCGGATTGCTTGTCTTAACCAGGGAATAGTTGTCATTGCGGTCGATCTGTACTGCTGCGTTGGCCAAGTTCCACTTGGTTATCGGGTTGTTGTTGTAATTGATAAGCTTTGCGGCAAGGTCCGCAGCAAAGCTTTTCATGGGGCCCGAGAAGGTCTTCGGGCCTTGTATTACAGCCTCTGTGGCAGCTTCACCAAATACGTTTTTGAGCTCATCCACCATATAGGCAGCGCTCCAACTGTCATACCCGATTTTGTAAATATAAATGTCGTGCACGGTCTGTACTTCTGACAGCCATGTCACGACATCGTGATAGTTTATTTTGTTGCCCTGGCACAGCCTTACGCGGCCCTGCTCTTCCCAGGCATCGTAAGGAATTTTATCTTCCTTTACGCGCTGCTCGAGGACTGCCTCTGGGATCCAATACATCTGTTCAACGTACAGCACAGGGTCATTGGGCACCCGGAATATGACTGAAGCAGCGGTAAGATCGGTGGTGCTGGAAAGGTCAATACCGGCAATGCCGTATCTTGGCTTCAGTTCGGCATAGTCAAAGGTGGCAGTGTTATTGAGATCGTCAAAGGACAGCCACGCCTCGGAGCTGGTCTCGCGTATATTAAATTCCTTGCATATAAGGTTCTTTACCAACAAGGAGTTGGCTTTTGCCTTTTCTACCTTAGCAGCAAGGGTCTTTATGTTTTTTATGGTGCCAAGGCCGGGGTTTGCCTTCTGCCACGCCTTAGGATCTGTCCATTCCGCCCGGCTGTCCAGCTCATATATAAAGGCTATAAAGTGCTCATCTTTATAGCCCTCGGGGTCGAAATAGCCGTTTATGACGCGGCATGCTTCGTCGTACTTTTGGTCGTATATATCCTCGCGGATGGTACCGGCGGTGGAGGTGATGAAAACAAGAGGCTGCTCACGGGCTGTAACACCGTCAGCAATTATGTCATATAGCGCCTTACCGTTTTTCCACTGATGTATTTCATCCATAAGGGCACAGTGGATATTAAGACCGTCAAGGGTGTCGCTGTCACTGGCCAAGGGCTTGAATACGCCGTCATTGGCGTCGCAAAGCATTTCGGCCACAAGGCATTTTATGCGCTTAAGCAGCACAGGGGTCTTGCGGACCATGCGGCGGGCTTCCAGCCAGATGATCTTAGCCTGGTCTCGTTTGGTGGCCACGGCGTATACTTCCGGTCCGCTTTCGCCGTCCGCTGCGAGCATGTAATTGCCTACAATGGACGCAAGCAGCGATTTGCCGTTTTTCTTACCCACAATGAGAACCGCCTCGCGATATTTGCGGGTTCCCTCAATGTCGATAAAGCCGAATATGGTAGCAAGCAAGGCTTTTTCCCACAGTTCCAGCCTTACCAGCTGTCCGCCCCACTTGCCTTTGCTGTGCCTGCAGAAGTTTTCAGCAAATTCAAGGATATGGTTGGCTCGCGAGGGGCTATAAAACCATTCTCCCGGGTGGTCGAGGTCGTATATTACCTTCTCATAGGTTTTGCGTACCTTTGCGCTGACAACTACGGCTCCGGATTCGATCTCCCGCCAATATTCCCGGATAGGATTGTAGTCAGGGCCATATTTAACCCTGTTAGTCCTCTCGGCCATTTACAAAGTTTTCGAATCCGTCGTCAGCTTCGCCACTGCCGGAAGGCTGCGGGAGCAAGCCTGCCAATTCTTTGGTTACCGCTGTATAATTTTTCACCATAGTGTTATAAACTTCCACTTCGGAGGACTTCTTTTTGCCGCGCTGGTTTTCGCCGTTCTGGTATTCCTCAGTACAGCCATGCTCGGATATATATTTTTCCAAATCTTCCAGCGTTACGGCCATAAATGCCGCCCGCGCAATCAGTTTTAGAACGAGTTTGAGCTTATTTCCTTCTATATCGCTGTAAAGTTTTCTTAATCTCCAATACTCGGCCTTTATGCGCTCATTGTCGGGCATATCGCGCAAAATCTGTCTTTCTTCCTTATTATTTTTGCTGATTTTGCCCATGTAAAAATTTTCCTTTCGCTGAATTAACTCCGCCGGGGTACTACACCCCCCACGCACGCGATCTGCGTATCCTTTGGAGGTTGGGGCCCCGGTCTTTTAGCCGCTCACCGCTCAGTTTTTGAGGGGGGGAGTGGCAGGATGTCACCATCGTCGGTGAGAATGTATGAATTACCGATTCTGAATGTCTTCCTGTTGTGACACTCAAGGCAAAGGTACTGTAGGTTGTCATGGTTAAGCGATATTGCCGGGTCATTGATGTTGTATGGTGTCAGTTCAATGATATGGTCAACGATGTATCCCAGCGCTTTCCGGCAATGCTCGCACAAGCCGCCGTCGATTGCTTTGCGTTTGGCAATATAAGACAAGCGACATTTAATCCATGCCGCAGATCTGTAAAACGCCTGTGCAAACGCTTTGGCCATTTACTTCTTTTTATTGGCAACAAGCCTTTCGCGCTCAATAAGCCGCATACCCTTGAATGCGCATTCCTTAAGCTTGCATGCGCGGCGCCGTGTGTCCCATTGATCGCAGATGCGGCACTTGCCCGGTGTTTCCGTAAATTTGATTGTATTATCCATATTTTCTCCAATGCAAAAGGCCGCATTGCTGCGGCCTCGATTGTTTTTCACAGTATCAATATAACACACTTTACGTTGCCAAAAGTATCCAATTTTATTCAGAATATATTTTAAATGCTTCTGCGAGGCGGTCACAGGCCTTTCCCTCCAGCTTCTTGGCGTGGTTGGTGCTGGTATGGATCCGGCGCCCTATCTTTTCCCAATACCCTGTTGTGTCCTTGCCGTATTCCTTATAGCGCAATTGGATTACAACACACTCCAGTCCGGGCAGCTGCATTATTGCCCGCTCTATCTCTTCCGCTTCCTTGCGGTATATTCTTATGCGTTCTGAGGTTTGCTCCACATATTCCCTGCAGTTTTGAATGCTTCCCCCTACTTGGTACGCAATCATAGCGGTGGGATCGCCGGGAAGATTGCCGCCCGGCATTCCTGCCTCTTCGGGAGGCTTGGGCGTAAACGTCATGCATTCTATTGCTTGGCGAATGCGGTCTTCTGCTTCGTTGATGCTTTTACGGAGCTTGTCTACCATTTCGGGTGTGTTTGCCCAAGTCCACAGGCGTTCCCTAACCCGCTTTCTGGTTTCCTTTGTCCGTTTTCTCAAAATCTGCTTTTCCATTCTGTTGTCTTTCCTTTCGGCTTATTGCCCCAGCCTCACCGATGTTTTTTAACTTATAAGGTCATTTGGTCTTGTGTAGAATCTGTCTACTACTTCGGCTGCCGCCCGCCACCCGTAACAGATGCAGGCATAATACCCTTGTTCTTTAACAGCCCTGAGGAATTCGTTTTGTTCTTTATCGGCGTAATTGCCGTAAACCTTAAGCTCTATGTAGATACCCGGCATTCCTTTGCCCTGGGCGGGTATGAAGATGTCCGGCACTCCCTTTTTGACGCCCTGCCCTACAAGCCGAGCCGCTGTCTTTTTGTCTCGCCGTCCGCCATTGGGTGTGTGATAGTACAATTCCAGCTGCGGGATCCTTGATTGGTTAAGCCTTGCCCAGCGGGTAAAGGCTTCTTGATGCCACTCTTCGCGGCCGCGGGCTGTGTCGCCCTCTGCGTGGAATACCAGGTTTCCGCATTTGTTGATTGTGTGGGTTAGCTTTTCAACCATTATTTTCACCTGTGCCGTCATGCAATTTTGTAGCGCAGTCCAACTGTCCACAGATAATTGTCAGGGTGCTCCAGTATATGGTCATAGTTATTTCGCCGTTCCGGGCATTTTTAAGCATTATCAGAGTACAAATTAATTTTATTATTTGAATAATTATATTTAGTGTCATAGTCATCCTATTTCTCCTTTGCCTAATACTTTTATTTTTACGTCCATGTCGGGTGG
>JAFYOJ010000077.1 GCA_017560225.1 Clostridia bacterium | reverse complement strand
TGCTGTTGCGGCAGCGAAGGGGGAGATTCCGGAAGAATATTTTGCTCGATTGGGAAAACGGCGTGGGGAAGACGGAACGGGCATTTTGCTTTCGTGGTCTGGCACAGCTTTTGAGTATCTTATGCCTGATTTGTTTCTGAAGTCGCCGGAGGGCGCCTTGTGGGATAAAACTGCTGAAATGATGCTGGAAATTCAAATTCGGGAAGGGGCCGAGAAAGGAATTCCTTGGGGCGTTTCAGAGTCTTGTTATAACATTTTGGATTTAAATATGAATTACAAATATAGGGCGTTTGGACTATCGGCTTTGTCTGTTCAGGGGAAAGAAGAGGATGTTTGTGTGGTAGCGCCCTATGCCTCTATCATGGCCATTGACAGACGGCCCTGCGCGGTTCTGGATAATTTGCGGCTGTTTCGGGAAAAAGGTGCGGTAGGCACGTATGGATATTATGAAGCGGTGGATTATACGAAAGGGCGAGAAGGCATTGCCTACTGTTTCATGGCCCATCATTTAGGCATGAGCTTGTGCGGTATTGCTAACTTTATGCGACCTAACATGGTGGCGGATGCTTTTATTGCGGGTGCCGGTATGCAAGCGCTGGAAATTTATGCCCAGGAGAAAAACACAAAGGGATATGGTCGCATAAAACGTGTTCGCAAGAAACAGACAGACAAAAAAGTGGATTTCGGCACAAAAAAGGAAGTGGTCGCAGATGTGCCGGAAGAACGGCATTTCAGTGGTGGCGTACCCTTGGTCAATATTCTGTCTAACGGACAATATACCTTGGTCACAGATGACCTGGGGAGAAGCCGAAGCACGTGGCATCGCGTACTTTTAGCACAGGAGGGACCTTGTCTGTATGTGGGAAATGGCAAGGACCGCATTTTACAAGAAGGCATTTTCTCTCCGGAAAAGTCCTGTTATCACTGGAAACAAGCGTCGTGTGTACGCAGAGAATGGATTTGTGTCAGTGGAACGGACGACACGGAAGTAAGATGGTTGCATTTTACAGACTCGCCGGATCGGTATACCGTGACAGCATTTTCTGATCTGGTGCTCAATTTCCCACAATCCTTTGCGGCCCATCCTGCTTTTAGCGATTTGTTTATTGTGACCAAGGCGATTTATACAGACGATGCTTTTCTGGGTCTTGTGGCCATGCGCCGCAATCGAAATTCCGGTGATTCTGCTTTGTATGCGTTTTTCGGACTGTTCGGGGAAGAGGAAGAACCCGGGGTGACGTTTGATACAGATTTATGTAATGTGTGGGGCCGAAATAATGATACCCGGATTCCTGTTTCGGTGGAGGCACAACTGCCTTTTCAAGCGACGGTCGGGGCACCGATTACGCCTTGTTTTGCTATTCGAAAGACGTTCAGTCGGGAAAATAGGCATGTATGGCTTTGTATGGGCATTGCGTCGGATGAGGATACTTGTAAAGCACGTCTGATGCAATATAAGAAATTGAGTGCTGTACAAAGTGCTTTTGAACTTGCAAGAACCAGAACTTTGGTAGAGCGAGAACACGTGGGACTGCGAAAAGGAGAATGGCGGTATTTTATGGAAATGGCGCCGGCGCTGGCAAAAGGACGAAAAAATCGTGTGGACCAAAATCTGTATCCTTTCGGTGTTTCCGGGGACCGGCCACTGATTACGGTGATGATGCGGAAACCGGAAAATTCTGCGGGGCTGGAGAAAATGATTCGGTTTTGGTGTATGTTGAGTTTTCGGGCTTATCCGGTGGATCTTGTGGTGGTGGCTTTTGATGATGGTGGTTATTTAAGTCCTATTCGTGATCTTGCGGACCGACTTTCCCAAAAAGCGCTTGCCGGTGCTTTGGGCGAACACGGAGAGCTGGTGGTTGTGGTGCCTGCTTCGGGACAAAACGTACAACCCTTAATTGCGGCCAGTGATTTGGTTTTTTGGATGTGAGGTGAGTCTATGGAACTTCTCTTTTACAATGGTTACGGTGGATTTGATACGAAGAAAGGGGAGTACGTCATTGACGGCAACCGCCCTACGCCCATGCCGTGGGTCAACTGCATCACGGCTCCGGATGCACCCTTTGGTTTTCTGATCTCGGACAGCGGCGGTGGATTTGTTTGGCGGGAGAACAGTCAGTCCGGACGGATTACGCCTTGGCACTGTCGCCCGGTGCAGGATCCGGTGAATGAATGGCTTACGGTGACAGAGGAGAATGGAGCGGTATGGGATTGCATTCCCAGGAAACGGCAGAAAGGGGATCGGGTGCGCTTTGGGAAAGGGTATAGTGTCTTTGAGCGAGATTGCTTCGGGACAATGGATCATTTTACCGCCGACCTTACCCTTTATAGCGGTCTGAAGGTGCCGGTAAAATGTTCGGATTTAACCCTTGTTTCGCGGCAAGATACACAGGTTTCGATTACGTATACGGTGCGTCTTGCGGATTGCGATCCTGCGCATACGCCGGTGGAACAGATGGAGATGGGCTGCAAGATTGGTGCGGACCTCTTCTTGCGGGCCAGTCTTCCTGTGCACGGGGTGGAGGTAAAAGAGGATTGCGTTTCCATTGGTGTTTCGCTTCGTCTTAAAAAAGATAGTCCTGTCAATCTTCAATTTTATTTAGGCAGTGAGGATTCGCCGGAATCCTTTTCTTTGGTTACAACATATTGGGAAGATTTGCTGGGCGGTATTCGTATTGCTACACCGGAACCGGCGGTGGACGTGCTGATCAATGGATGGCTGTTATATCAGGTGAAGGTTTGCCGTTTAGATGGAAGAAGCGGTTATTATCAATCCGGGGGCGCCTATGGTTTTCGGGATCAATTGCAGGATGTGTTGGCTTTCTTGTATACAAGACCGGAGTGGGTGCGGCGTCAATTGTTGCTCCATGGCAGTCGACAATATGAGGAGGGCGATGTACAGCACTGGTGGCATCCGGACACAGGCGCGGGAGTGCGTACCCAGTGTTCCGATGATTTGTTGTGGCTGGTTTATGGAACGTCGGAATACATTCGCGCCACGGGGGACGTGGGTATTTTACAAGAAGAAGTTCCTTTTCTAAAGTCTGTGGTATTGCATTTTCCGGAACAGGATCGATATGAGGTGCCGGAGCAAGGGGAATGTGTGTCCTTTGGTGAGCATTTGCGTCGCGCTGTTCGCAAAGGAATTCGGTTGGGGGAACACGGACTTCCGCTGATGGGGTCTTGCGATTGGAATGATGGCATGTCCGGCGTGGGTAGCCTGGGGAGAGGAGAAAGCGTGTGGTTGTCTTGGTTTTTACAGGATACGATCAGCCGCTATATTGAACTCTCGGAAATTTTTGATCCGGAGCAGGGAGAGGAACGAAAAGAATTGCGATGCGTGCTGCGCCGTTTACAAGAAGCAACAGAAACCTATGCCTGGGAACAGGATCGATATTTGCGGGCTTTCTGTGATGATGGAACGGTGCTGGGCAGTGTTGCATCGCCTGAATGCAGCATTGATTCCATTGCGCAGTCTTGGAGCCGAATTAGCGGCTTCGGCGCACCGGAACGGGTTCGGGTTGCATTGGATACTGCCGTGAACCAACTGGTGGACTTAAATACCGGCGTGGTGCGGTTGTTGGCACCCTCTTTCTCCAAACTTGCTTCGGTGGGTTATATTGCGGCTTATCCCCAAGGGGTAAGGGAAAATGGCGGTCAGTATACCCATGGGGCGATTTGGCTGGCGAAAGCATTGTTGATGGAGGGGGATGGGGAACGGGGCTATGACGTGATTCGGGCGATCAATCCCATTTTCCATACTCGTTCTGAAATTGATGTCTGTCGTTATCGCGGCGAACCGTACGTGATGAGTGCGGACGTCTATTCCGGGGCAGAAGGTGTGGCGGAAAACGGTCGTGCGGGGTGGAGCTGGTACACCGGATCTGCGGCGTGGTACTATCGGGTGATTTTAGAGGATTTGTTGGGGTTTCGTGTTTTGTCGGAGGGAGAGGGAAAATGGGTTTCTTTCAAGCCTAACCTTCCGGAGAATTGGAACACTTTCTTGCTTGCGTACCGATTTGGCAAAAGCCACTATGAGTTTCACGTAGAAAGAGGTGCGTGTGCACAAATTCGTCTTGTGGATGACGGAGAATTGCATGAGGTTTATGTTCGGAAAGAAAATACGAAAAAAATATAAAAAAGTGTTGACAAAGTGGTAGGAGTGGTGTAATATGTGGTTGTCGGTGGTTGAAAATGTTTTTTTGTGGCAGAAAGTGTCATATAAATGCATAAATATCACTTTTTACAAAAGATAAAGGCCCGATTTGATAAAAGTGGGGCAGGAGTACAAAAGAAACTTATTTACAAAGGAAGAAAGCCTGTTTTGTGGCAGGCGAAGGTACATAGGACAACATTCTAAGGTACGAAGGACAACCAATTAGTTTTCGGGAGGAGCAGATCGTGCTATACGGGGGTTTTGACAGCACGCTTGATGCAAAAGGGCGTGTGGTATTGCCAACGAAATTACGAAACGAACTCGGCAATGACTTTCAGTTAATGAAGGGCTTTGGCGAGTATGTTGCTATTTATCCCGCGGAACACTATGAGAAGATGCTGGAAGAAATGATGCAGATGAAGAAGAGCTCCAATGAGTATCTGGCTTTTGCACGTCACGTATTAGGTACTTCTCATGATGGCGAAATTGATGGAAATGGCCGTGTGCGGATTCCTGCAGAACTTCGAAAAGAAAGTAAACTGGAGAAGTCTGTTCGTATTATTGGCGTAGGTGACCATATTGAAATTTGGGATAGCGAAGTTTTTGCTCAGAATTCCATTTTGTCAGCTCCGCTGGTAGAGAAGGCTCGAGAAATTATTACGTACTAATTAGGTGGACGCTATGGAGTTTAGTCACGTCCCCGTTCTTTTAGATGAATGCTTGGAACTTTTGAATATTCAGCCTGGCGGAACTTATATTGACGGAACGTTAGGTGGTGCCGGTCACAGTAGCCATATTCTTTCCCGGTTAGGGAAGGGTGGACAGTTGATTGGAATTGATCAGGATGCAGAAGCGTTAGAAGTGGCGTCCCGGCGATTGAACGAGGTGGAAACCTCCGGCACATTTAGAACGATTAAATCGAATTTTGCGGATATGAAGACGGTTTGCGAAGGCGTTTTAGCAGATGGTATTCTGCTGGATATCGGTGTTTCTTCCTACCAGTTTGATAATCCGGAAAGAGGATTCAGTTATCGGACAGACGCAAAATTGGATATGCGGATGGATCGAGAGGGAGATTTGACAGCCTACGATGTTGTCAATACTTATACAGAAAGAGAATTGATCCGGATCCTTCGGGATTACGGTGAAGAGAAATGGGCGATCCGTATTGCGAAATTTATTGTTGCGAAACGGAAAGAACAGCCTATCGAAACGACTTTCCAACTGGCAGATTTGGTAAAGGATGCCATTCCTGCAGCAGCCAGGAAAGAGGGGGGACACCCGGCGAAACGGACTTTTCAGGCGATTCGCATTGAAGTAAACCGTGAACTTGCGGTGTTGGAAGAAGCCATTGATGGCGCAATGTCTTTACTCAAGGACGGGGGACGATTGGTGATTATTACGTTCCATTCCTTAGAAGACAGAATTGTCAAGAATAAATTTCGGGAAGCGGAAAGGCCTTGTGTGTGTCCAAGCCATTTTCCCGTTTGCGTCTGTGGCAGAGAGTCCAAAGGACGGATCGTAACCGGTCATCCTGTAGTTGCAAAAGAAGAAGAGTT
>JAFYOJ010000076.1 GCA_017560225.1 Clostridia bacterium | reverse complement strand
TGAACATAAGGATTTGGAACCCCCGTTTGTTTGTTTAGTTGCCAGTGGCGGGCACAGTCATATTGTACTTTGCGAAGACTACGGCAAGTTCCGTATCTTGGGACGAACGCGGGATGATGCGGCGGGGGAAGCCTTTGACAAAATTTCAAGAGCATTAGGACTTGGTTACCCGGGCGGTCCCAAGATTGACCGAGAAGCTAAACAGGGAAATCCGGAAGCCATTCATTTTCCGGAAACCAAATTCCAAGGCAGTTTAGATTTCAGTTTTAGCGGGATTAAGACCGCTGTGCTGAATTATTTGAATAATGAGAAAGCAAAAGGCAGCGAAATCGTTGTGGCTGACGTATGTGCATCTTTCCAGCATGCTGTGGTGGAAATTCTGACCCGAAATTTAATCCTGGCGGCGAAAGAAACCGGTATTCGAAAAGTGGCTTTGGCAGGCGGCGTTGCGGCGAATTCTTCTCTTCGCATCGCGGTTGGCGAGGCGTGTGAGAAAGAGGGATTTTCTTTCTTCCGCCCGGCACCGATCCTTTGCACCGATAACGGGGCTATGATTGCATGCGCGGCTCATTTTGCAAGCCTATCCGGCCGGCGTGCGGGGCGAGATCTCAACGGTATGGCCAATTGGAATTTAGAGGAAATTTCCACAACTTTCGGGTAAAATATTTTAAAAAGCACATTGCGTTTGTGCCTTGTCCGTGTTACAATATTGTTGAAAATAAATCGTTGGAGGTACCACAATAATGAGTCCTGACAGAGCACCCGTTTCCCATCATTCTATGCAAGTTGGCGATTTGGGCTTAATTGCATTGGAGAGTTGCCATGAATTAGGCGAGAAAGTTGATAAGTGGTTGATTGATATTCGTGAGGAAATCACAGGCGAAAGACAGCCGGAAACTTTCTTGATTAAGAGCAGATGTCCTCGATTCAGCAACGGCGAAGCAAAGGCTATTATTGATGAATCCGTTCGCGGTAAAGATATTTATATTTTAGTGGATGTGGGCAATTACAGTCTTACCTATAATTGTATGGGACTGACCAATCATATGTCTCCCGACGATCATTTTGCGGATTTAAAGCGTATTATTTCTGCCATCGGCGGTAAGGCAAAGCGTATTAACGTAATTATGCCGTTCCTTTACGGTGGACGTCAGCATAAGCGTTCCAGCAGAGAGTCTTTAGACTGTGCTGCAGCCCTCCAGGAATTGGTTCGTTTGGGTGTAACTGATGTAATTACTTTTGACGCCCACGATGCTCGCGTATCCAATGCGATTCCGCAGAATGGTTTTGAAGACGTCCATGCGTACTATCAGTTTATGAAAGCCATTTTACACGAAATTCCCGATATCCAAGTGGACAAGGATCACATGATGATGATCAGCCCCGATGAAGGCGGTATTCACAGAAACCTGTACTACTCCACTTTGTTCGGTATCGACCTGGGTATTTTTGTAAAGCGCCGTGATTACAGCGTCATCGTAAACGGCAGAAACCCCATCGTTGCCCATGAATTCATTGGCTCTGACGTAGAGGGCAAGGACGTATTGATTATTGACGATATGCTTTCTTCCGGCGATTCTTTATTGGATATTGCAACGGAACTCAAGCGTCGTAAGGCACGTCGCGTATTCGCAGCGGTTACATACGCATTGTTTACAGACGGTATCGATATGTTTGAGAAATTCTATCAGGAAGGCAAGATTGATAAGATCTTCGCTACGAACCTCACTTATCGTCGCCCTGAGCTTGCGGACAAGCCTTGGTTTGTAGAAGTGGATATGTCTAAGTACATTGCAAAGATTGTGGACTGCTTGAACTACGACGAGTCTATCAGCGGTCTTTTGAGCCCCGGCAAGCGCATTATCAATTTGATGGAGCGTCACAACAACGGAGAGCAGATTTAATTTCAATTGTTTAAAGATTGTATCCAGTGCCGTCACGAAATTCCGTGGCGGCATTTTTATGTATAAACCTTCCAAAGGATGGCAATAATAAGAGCACAAAGCCAAAATGGTTTTGGATTTCGGAACATCGAGAAAGGAAGATGGATACATGAAAGAGAAGACGAAAAGATTTTTTCGGAAAAACGGGTACTACCTTGCATTGATTGCCTGTGTTGCGGTGGTATTTGGTGCGGGAATTGGTATTTTAATGCAAGAGGAGGAACCGGATCAGCCGGTTATTTCCTATAACACGCCGGTGCCCAATCCGGGAACGCCTGCGGACCCAGAAGGGGACGCCACCCAGGACGTTTTCCATCCGGTTACCCAGGCGCCGGAAGCAACACCCACCCCGGAGCAAGGACCGACTACCATGGTGAAACCTTTAGAAGGGGATACCCAAGTGGATTATTCCGGTAAGAAGTTGGTTTTTAATAAAACTACGAAAGAGTGGCGCACTCATATTGGCATGGATATTGCCGGAACAGACGGAGCCCCGGTCTATGCCGCTTGCAACGGTACCGTAAGCGCGGTAAAGGATGATCCCCGGTATGGACTTACGGTGATTCTTAACCACGCAGGCGACGTTTCTACGGTGTATTGCGGCTTTAGCCAGGTTGGGGTGAAGGAAGGCGCCGCGGTGAAAGCCGGGGATGTATTAGGCACCCTGGGCGGCGAGATTTTCTGCGAGCGAGAACAAGGCTTGCATCTTCACTTTGAGGTGATCTCCGGGGGCAGTGCGGTGGATCCAAAGGAGTATTGGAAATAATGGGTAAAAAAGAAGGACCACGCAAGCACGTGGCCCTTCTTCTTTGTGTACATATTAGTATGCTGCCAAAGAATTCAAATCCAGCAAATCAAAGTCTTTCAAGAAGTTCTTGAGGGCAGTAGCAATGGTAGCTACGCCGCCTTCTACATTGGACTCGATGTTCAAAGGAAGCAACGGATCGTGAAGAGACAGACGAAGTAAGAACCAGCCGTCGCCGTTTGCTGCGTCGCAGGAAACACGAATACCTTCGTAGTTCTTGGGCTCAATGGTCCAGCCGGGCACGGTCTTAGCAAAATTGCCCAACTTCTCAATTACGTCAGCACCGTATGCCTTGAAATCTTCGCAACCAATGTTCAAACGGAATTCCTTTGCTTCTTTGGGCTCGTCCAAGTTGGCGATCATTTCGTCTAAGTGACGGCCTTCTTTGCGAAGCAGCGCCATTTGGATTAACAGGCGGGCAATCAAGTATGCTCCGTCATCCAAGAAATAATTCTCTTTCAAAGCGCCGTGACCGGAAGTTTCGATCGCAACGGGGGTACAGATGCCTTCATTGTTCAAACGAATGGCCTCGTTGATTACATTCTTGTAGCCTCTTTTGAAACGGTGATGTACGCCGCCCAAATCTTCCTCGATGAACTTCTTAAGACCACTGGACGTAATAGAGTCGGTCACAATCGTTGCACCGGGATGCTCTGCAATGGCAATGGCGGAAATCAAAGCGATAATTCTGTTTCGGTTAATTTCCTTGCCGTGGCGGTCTACTGCGCCTGCACGGTCTACGTCTGTATCAAAAATGATACCGAAGTCAGCCTTCTGAGTAAGTACGGCTTGTTGAATAGCTTCCATAGCGTCCTTGTCCTCGGGATTAGGGATGTGGTTGGGGAAGCTGCCGTCGGGGTTTAAGAATTGGCTGCCGGTGGTATCTGCACCCAAAGGCTCCAATACTTTCTCTGCATAAAAACCGCCTGCACCGTTTCCTGCATCTACGACGATATGCAAACCATCTAAGGGTTTCTCCATACCGGTCTTCTCACGAATCTTAGCCACCAAATCTGCTGCGTATACAGAAATGAAATCCAATTCTGTAACGGAGCCTTGTACCGGAGCGGCAACGTCTGTGCCTTCGATGGTATCGCAGATTTCCAAAATGGCGGTAATATCTTTCTTCTCCAAGCCGCCGTCTACAGTAAAGAACTTCAAACCGTTGCGGTTGAAAGGCAAGTGGCTGGCGGTCAGCATAATGGATCCGTCGTAGCAGTAACCCTCCAAAACGGTGGTCATAAACATAGCCGGTGTGGAAGCTAAATTGCAGTTGATGACTTGAATGCCGCTTCCTGTCAAACCATCGATGACTGCTTCACGAAGCGCCGGACCGGATAAACGAGAGTCGTTTCCTACGGCTACTTTCAAGTCTGCCGGTGTCTTTCCGGTCTTGTCCGAAAGCCATTTTACAAACGCCTGTGCAATTACTTTCGCAACTGCCGGTGTTAAATTTACGTTCTGTCCTTCAATTCCTTCAAGGGCAACCCCTCGAATGTCACTGCCATTTTGCAGCTTCTTCCATTTGTCCTGCATGTGTATATCCTCCTTTGAATTCTGTCACAGGCTTGCTGCCTGTGGAACGGGTAAAAGTATGGAAGGATAATCCGTCACAAACCACGGATCGTCCTCGTAATCTATCTTCACGCCAAAACGCTTGCGAACAAAGCGCGGTGGCTTAGAAGCCAAAGTAATGGGTCGATAAGAACCGGTGCCGCTGCAACCCACATAAACGGTTTTGGACTTGCGACGCAGTGTCTTCTCGTCGGTAATCTTAATATAAATCACCCAATCACCCTCCGGGATGGTGTAGCCATTCTCCGGCGTTGCGCCTGCAATATAAGACCGGGCAACAAAGGGGGATTGACGGGCGAATGGTTGAAATACATTGTTTAATTCCGCGGGCGAAATGGGTTCGCCTAAACGAACCATATCCAAACAAGCTTGACCCAAGTCCGGATTTTGCACGTATATGTTCAACGCTGCAATAAACATGGCGGCGCTGCCCCAAGGGGTGGCAATTTGTTCCAGTAAAAGGCTTTGGAATTCTTCTTGGGTTTTGGGAAGTTCAGCAATATGAATTTCTTTCAGGGTTTCTTTCATGGATTGCGCGCCCTGTCCTTCCTAACCATTTTCCTCTAAACTTGCCGGCAGGGGAGACGGTACATCGTCTTCTGCATTGGCTTGGGTAATCACTACAGTAAGCACATACTCGGTTTCTTGGATATAACTGTCATCTAATCCGGGGAATGTAAGCGGAATGTTATACGAACCGACCACCTGCTTATCTTGCACATCTAAGGTGGGTGCCATAGCAGCTAACGTTAATTTGCTGAGCTGTTCTTCCTTTCCTTTGATGGTGACTTCTAAACTTTCCAAAGATAAGGTGTACGTAAACTGTTCTGATTTACCTACCCAGTTGATATTTGTATCGTTCACAGGAAATGTTTTGGTTTGATACGCCTTGATCTCTGCAGTGATTTTTGCAGTAACCTTGTTCACCAAAGAAAGATTGCCATTCTTGGGCAACTTGGTAGCCACATCTACAGAAAGTTCTGCATTGCTTTGCTTCCCCGCCACGGATAAAGTACCAACAGAGATGGAAGAAAGATTCTTCAATGCATCATAATCGCCTACAACTAACACGTGAGAATGGGAAATGCTTTCTTTACTTACATAGAAATCGGTTGCGGGTTTCCCGGTTACGTCATACGTCAGCGCCACTTTCTTTGCAATCTGAATATTGACCATAATTTGTTGCTCTGCGTTAAAACGGTGGGTGATATCCTCCCCGGTAGTGGAAATAAAACGTCCTAAGAAAGCTTCTGTCTTATTCGAATCCAAGGAGCCGGCCTGGATGCTGTCGGATAAGTTCACTTCTACGTGGGAACAGGACTCTAATAAAGAGGCAAGACCTGAAACAGGGATGCTGCTCAGCGTAGAGGTAACAGAGGCATACGCATAGCCTTCTTTCAATAGAGAAACGTCTTCGTTAATTCGAATCTCTAAATTCTTTCGTACCACCGTATCATAGGTAAATTCAATGGTTTTGGGATAATAGTCGTTGACGGTGATTCCCAAACGCTCACAAGTAGGTTTGGATACTTTCAATTTGGTGGCACCGGCTTTCGTAATTTCAGAAAGGTCTACCGTCACTTCTAATTCAGAGGCGGCCAAGTTGTTCAGCACATCTTGACGACCGGAAACGGTTACGGTGGCGATCTTTGGATAGGTGACGGTCTGGTCCTGTAAATCCAAATTTGCAGGAGCGTCGCTGTTCAGAAAATCAATTTGGATTTCCATGGTACGAGATGTAATTGGATTGGTATAACTGAGTACCAAAAGCCAAGCGCAAACAGCCAGTACAATGGAAAGAATGACAAAGAAAGTCTTACTGTCAAAGAAGGTCTTGATCTTATCTTTCATGCTTTCTCTCCTTTCTGAAGAAGGACGGCGTCCGTTTATTCTTCTTTCCCTCGTCATCTGAAAGGGCTTCTTTCAAAAGTTTTCGTAACTTCTCCGGGGATACGGGGCGTGCCAATTGACCGGATTTTGCAAAAGAAATATTGCCGGTTTCTTCGGAAACAATAACACTCAGGCTATCTGTATTCTCTGTCACACCAATGCCGGCTCTGTGTCTTGTCCCCAGATCTTTATCCAAATGGGTATTGTCTGTAAGGGGCAAATAACAGGCTGCTGCGTGCACTTTGTTGTTGCGGATAATCACGGCGCCGTCGTGCAAAGGGGTATTGGGCACGAAAATCAAACGAAGTAACTGCGCAGAAACTTTCGCATCGACAATCGTTCCGGTTCGAATAATCTCGCCTAAACTGGTCTTGCGCTCGATGACAATCAATGCACCGATCTTCTGGCTGGACATCGCTGTGGCCGCATGCACAATTTCTGCAATCATCGTATCCGCATCTAAAGATGCAGAAGAGGAGAAAATGCTGGTCACTTTACTGTGTCCTAATCCTTCTAACCATCTGCGCAATTCCGGTTGGAAGAGAAGCAGTAGCAGGAAGGGTAAAACGTTAATAAATGCTTTGATTAGATAGGATACAGTGGTCAATTGCAACTGCTCGGCCACAAAGGAAACAGCCAGGATGAGGATAACGCCTTTAATAACTTGGTATGCACGAGAATCTTTCAGTACGAACATCAACTTGTAGAAGACATAAGCAATAATGCCTACGTCGATAATAATTCGGAAAACATCCCAAAGACCATTGATCCCGAGAAACTCCCGCACGTATGTGATCATTCGACCAAAATCAGAAACTGCCAGCAAAACCGTCATGGGCTGTCCTCCTTGCAAAATATCCCGTTTACGAGAAAAATGCTACTAACTGTGCAAACATCATGTAAACTGTACCAATTACCATGGAAATGGCCAATATTAAACAGATGATGCGAATCGCTAATTTCTTATTCATCCATAGCCTCCGATGCTTCTTCTGCGGGCGCTGCATAGCGACTGCTCAGTTCATCGAAAGAACCTTCTGCCAACGCTGCCGCTTCTGTGAGTTTGTCTTTCAAAGCGTTGCATGCAGCGGCGGTTTCTTTCTTCATATTCTGAATAAAGCGATTGCGATCAATCACTTCTTCTCTCAATTGTTCCAGCTGTGCGAGAAGCTCTGTCTTCTCTCTCTCAGCGTCGCCTCTTGCTTGCTCAATCATCGCAGCGGCGGTGGTCTCCGCCTCTAAAAGTGCATTGGCAACCCGTGCCTTATCCTTCTGCAATTCGATTACGTCAGAAGCCAGGGCGGCGTATTTGCCTTGAAGCTCAATATATTGTTTGTTGAGCGCTTCGATTTCGGCATCTTTTGCCTTTAATGCTTCGTCATGCTGCTTGTTCAGATCGATAATATACGCATCTACGTTCTTCTTACGGTAACTGGATAAAATGTTAGAATTTCCCATAATCATACGCTCCGTTTCTCGATAATTATACATATTCAAGTATACTGGAAAAGGGGCTTTTCGTCAATACGAAAAAGCATTATGCAGTGTGCAAAAAAAGGGGGATTTTTGCACTTCCTTTTCTCTTTGAAATATGATAAAATAATGAAGACTATGAAATAAATGAGTCCGTATCGTCGATATACGCGTGCGGCACTTGTTTGTGGACAGAACAGAGGGTTATTTTTCGAAATTTTTATTTCGGGAAATGGCGAAGCATGGGTAAAAAGAAAGGATTGGGTATTTTGCAGAAACGGATTTCACTTTCCACACCCACAATGCACGGCGATGAAATGAAGTATATACAGGAAGCTTTTGACCGCAATTGGATTGCACCACTTGGCTTCAATGTAGACAACTTCGAAACTGAAATGAATACATACTTAAATCAAGGTTTGGTACAACAGTATCAGACCTTAGCACTTTGCTCCGGGACGGCGGCGCTTCATTTGGGTATGAAGTTGGCCGGTGTTAAAAGGGGTGATATTGTGCTTTGCTCCGATATGACCTTTGCCGCCACCGTGAATCCGGTTTCTTATGAAGGCGGCGTACAAGTATTCGTTGATTCCGAACGGGAAACTTGGAATATGGACCCTCAGGCTTTGGAGAAAGCTTTTCAAAAATATCCGGAAGCGAAAGTTGTGGTCCTTGCCCATCTCTACGGAACACCCTCTAAAATGGATGAAATCCTTGCTGTTTGTAAAGCCCACGATGCTATATTGATCGAAGATGCGGCGGAGGCGTTGTCTGCCACTTACGCCGGAAGACAGTGCGGAACCTTTGGCACCTATAATGCAATTAGTTTTAACGGGAATAAAATTATTACCACATCCGGTGGGGGAATGTTGATTACGGAAGATCCTGCGGCGCGAGAGAAAGCTTTTTTCTGGTCCACACAGTCTCGGGAGAAAGCCCCATGGTACCAACATGAAGAAATTGGTTATAACTATCGAATGAGTAACGTGGTGGCCGGGATCGGGCGAGGACAGTTGCAACATTTAGAAGAACATCGTGATTTGAAAGAGAAAATTTACCGTCGGTATCAAGAAGGCCTGCAAGGGCTTCCTGTTCAGATGAATCCATACACGGAGGAGATGAAACCGAATTTCTGGTTATCCTGTATGTTGATTGCTGCGGATTGTGCGGTGGATCCTATGGATATTATGGAGACGCTGAACGGTCTTAATATTGAAACCAGACCGATTTGGAAACCCATGCATATGCAACCGGTGTTTGCGAGGCATGATTTTATCTATGTGGAAGACAAGCCCGTGGATGAAGATATATTTGCTCGGGGACTTTGTTTGCCGTCGGATATTAAGATGACGGAAGAAGAACAGGATTACGTAATTACATCCATACGCAGTTGTTTTTGAGGTACATAAGCATGTATGCCAAGTGTTTTAAACGTATAATGGATTTTGTGCTTTCTCTAATGGCTCTGATGGTGCTTTCCCCGGTGCTGCTTGTATTAACCATTGTAGGTGCCGTTGCGATGGGGGGAAATCCCTTTTTCGCCCAGCAACGTCCGGGTAAAAATGAGAAAATATTTCGACTGATTAAGTTTCGCACCATGTCTAATGCCAAGGACAAGGATGGAAAGTTGCTACCGGATGATCAACGCTTGAACGGATACGGAAAGTTCTTGCGTAAGACTTCATTGGACGAGCTGCCGGAGTTGTTGAATATCTTAGTAGGAGATATGTCTATTGTGGGGCCGAGACCACTTTTGGTGGAGTATTTGCTTCGCTATAATGAGGAGCAGAAACATCGCCATGATGTAAGACCGGGACTTACCGGATATGCTCAAGTGCACGGAAGAAATGCGATTTCGTGGGAAGAAAGATTTAAAATGGACGTAGCGTATGTGCGAAACATTACTTTTATAGGGGATGTTCGAATTTTATTTCAGACGGTTGCGGCTGTTTTGCGAAGAGAAGGCATTTCTTCTGCAACATCAGCTACGATGGAAGAGTTTATGGGGACGATGCTTGTTGCTGAATCAAATGGTGAGGGACAAACATGAATAGAAATATAATCATAATTGGTGCTGGCGGCCATGGTCAAGTAATCGCCGATATCGTTCGTGCCAATGGGGATAACCTCCTTGGTTTTTTGGATGATAATTTAAACAAACAAGTATTAGGCAAAATTGCAGATTATAAGAAATACGTAGATGCTGAATTTGTTATTGGAATTGGTAATGCGGTTGTTCGGAGAAAAATATCTTCCTTACCGGTTAAGTGGTGTACACTGATCCATCCATCTGCGGTCGTTTCTTCTTCTGCGTCTGTAGGTGCAGGAACAGTTGTGATGCCGAATGTAGTAATTAATGCAAATGCGATTATTGGCCGGCACTGTATTGTGAATTCAGCGGCGGTTGTAGAACATGACAATCATGTAGCAGACTTTGCCCATATTTCCGTGGGGGCGAAATTGGGTGGCAATGTAAGCATTGGCGATTGCTCGTGGGTGGGAATTGGTGCTACTGTTATCAATAATGTTTCTGTTTGTGAAGATTGTATGATTGGTGCAGGTGCAGTTGTCGTAAGAAACATTTCAGAAAAGGGTACTTATATTGGTTTGCCGGCAAGGAAACAAGAATGAAAATATTAGTATTGACTAATTTTGGAATGGGGTTATATAAATTTCGCAGAGAATTACTTGAAGTTCTTTGTGGTAATAACGAGGTGTATGTTGCACTGCCTGATGGTGAATATACAGAAAAACTCAAAGAAATAGGTTGTCGGTATGTTCCCTTTGAATTTAATAGACGAGGAATAAATCCTATTGCCGATTTCAAACAAATTTTAGACTATAGGAAATTGATAAAAAAAGTTCGGCCGGATGTTGTTTTGACTTATACGATTAAACCAAATGTATATGGAGGAATTGCATGCAGATTGACCAAAACTCCATATATTGTTAATGTTACCGGACTTGGTACATCGATTGAAAATGGGGGCCTGCTTAGCTTTATTTCCACAACGCTGTATAGGGTTGGGTTAAAGAAGGCCAATTGCGTTTTCTTTCAAAACAAAGAGAATTATGATTTGTTTGTAGAAAGAAAAATATATAAAGGGACTGCAAGAGTTATACCGGGATCCGGTGTTAATTTAGAGTACCATACTTACAAAGAATATCCCGACGATGCTTCTTACATTAAATTCCTATTTATTGGTCGCATAATGAGAGACAAAGGTGTCAATGAGCTTTTGCAAGCAATGAAAGATATACATATGCTATACCCCAATGCTTCATTGGACATCCTTGGTGGTTGCGATGAAGACTATGCAGATCTTTTGGAAGCAGAAGACATAAAAACGTATATTTGTTACTATGGACAGAAAAACGATGTTAGGCCATTCATTCATGCCTCTCACTGTACTGTACTTCCATCGTATCATGAAGGCACAGCCAATGTTTTGCTGGAATCAGCAGCGGCAGGGCGACCTGTTATTGCAACGCGAGTTGCCGGTTGTAAAGAAACTTTTGATGAAGGGATTACCGGATTTGGTTGCGACGTTAGAAATTCGGACAGTTTAGTAGAAGCAATGAAGCAGTTTATAGAATTACCTATGGAAAGAAAAAAACAAATGGGTTTGTTGGGTAGGGAAAAAATGCAACGTGAATATGACAGAAATATTGTTATTAACGCATATTGCGAGGAAATAAATAATATAACTAATATTTTAATGGAGATGTAAAAAATGAAACTTTATGAAAAAATTATCAACAAAGAAGAAAAAATTGCACTTGTAGGACTTGGCTATGTGGGCATGCCTATTGCGGTTGAATTTTCAAAACATGTTAAGGTCATCGGCTTTGACATCAACGAAAAGAAAGTTGATGCTTATAAGAGTGGCATTGATCCTACTCAGGAGGTTGGCGACGATACGATTCGGAATTGTTCCGTGGAATGGACCAGTGATGAAACAAAATTAAAAGAAGCGAAGTTTATTATTGTTGCAGTTCCAACCCCTGTTAATGATGATACTACTCCGGATCTTACACCGGTAATAGCTTCCTCTGAAATTGTAGGTCGAAATTTGAGTCAAGGAGCAATTGTTGTTTATGAATCCACTGTGTACCCGGGTGTGACGGAGGAAATTTGTTTGCCCATTCTTGAAAGAGAATCTGGGTTGAAATGCGGAATTGACTTCAAAATTGGCTACTCTCCAGAAAGAATAAATCCTGGAGATAAAGTTCATCGCTTAACTACCATTAAGAAGATTGTTTCCGGTATGGATGAGGATTCACTTGAAGAGATTGCCAATGTATATAGCATTGTGGTGGAAGCTGGTGTACATAAAGCATCCAGTATTCAAGTTGCAGAAGCAGCAAAAGTAATTGAAAATAGCCAGCGAGATATCAATATCGCATTTATGAATGAGCTTTCCATTATTTTCAACAAAATGGGTATTGATACGTTGGAAGTTCTCGAAGCGGCAGGAACAAAATGGAATTTTCTCCCATTCCGTCCCGGTCTGGTTGGCGGGCATTGTATCGGTATTGATCCGTACTATTTGACATATCGTGCGGAACAGTTTGGATATCATTCTCAAATCATTTTAGCTGGTCGCAGAATTAACGATGATATGGGAAAGTATGTTGCAGAACAAACTGTCAAGCAACTGATTGCGGCAGATAAATCTATTGCTCATGCGAAAGTTGGTGTGCTGGGAATCACTTTTAAAGAAGATTGCCCAGATGCTAGAAATTCAAAGGTAAACGATATTTTGATAGAACTTAGAGAGTATGGTATTCACCCGATTGTATGCGACCCCGTTGTAGATGCTCCAGATGCGAAACGTTTTTACAATATTGAAATAGTTCCCATTGAAGAACTTAAAGATCTTGATTGCCTTATTATCGCAGTGGCGCACAAAGAGTTCTCCATGCTTACCAATGACGATATTGGCAAGATGTTTAGAGATGCAG
>JAFYOJ010000075.1 GCA_017560225.1 Clostridia bacterium | reverse complement strand
TCTCTCTCTCTGCATTAACAGATTGTGAACCGTCGCCGTATGGCGGGTCCACCACGGCCAAATCGAAAGCCTTATCTGGAAGGGACCGCATATACTCCATGCAGTCCATATTGTAAGCTACGTTTACAGGATCCATTGTTTTACCGTCCCCATAAAACTTTCGGGAGCCGCCACATGAACACGGCTCCCGCAAGGAGGGCGTGGACTCTCTGGAAATCCACGCTGATATAATAGCACGTTTTTTTTGCGTACAGTTCCGACTTCTACAATTAGCCGCCAGCATTGCGCTTATAGGATCGCGTCACATACTGCAAGCCGTTTTGTATGGCAACTTCCATAATAAGGAAAAGGGCTTTTTTGCGCCATGCGTGGTATGTGGTGTGACCTATGAAATGGCTGTCCCTAAATGATTTCTCGAACAGGGCGGCGTGTTTCTTCCTGTAGCCCCGGTGATAGAGCATCCCATAATGCCCTTTGAGGAGGTTGTGAAGGTCAGGGGATTCGCGTTTGAGGTAGTCCATAGCTTCGTCAATGGTGTCTACCCATCGCCTGTCTGTTTCAATAGCCGCCAGCATTTCCGCGCCCCGGTATGTCTTATCCGCAATAGCGGAGGTCTGCACGGGACCGCCAGCAGATCCGCCGGAGAAGGCAAGGGCCGCAGCATCGTCCTCCACTTCCTTCACCTGTTCTTGCAGCTTGCGCCACCCTTTGATTTTCTTTTCGACTTCGCGTATGCGTTCAGTTTCGGTCATTATTCCGCCCCCCGTCTTAAAAATTCCATTCTGCGCAGTATATACCTCTTTCGTCTGCCCGTGCAATTTCTTTTGCAAGTAGGGCCGGGTTTCGTATGCTTTGTTCATCATGCCCTCCTTTAAGTATTCAATAGCAAGCCACTATGCTTTTTTTCGTTCAAAATGCGGGATGGATTGAACTTTATGCCATCTTTATACCCGTCGTGATAATATGAACCGTCAATACTGTTTTCAGCTTTTGATGAAAAATGCTCCGCTTTCATATCCTTGGTCGCATCTTTTACTTCTTTCGGCATGGATAATACAAGCCCAAATTCCTGTGGCTGCTGCCTGTCCTGTTCTTCATAGGCTTTATTAAGGCCGTATACAAATCCATATCCGTAACTGTCGGCAGCTCTTTTAATATACGATGTTCCGTACATGCGCCGATCCATTTCTTTCTTGATGCTGTCCGTGCGACAAAGGATAAAATCGGCGGCATAGTGAAATATGTTGTTGCATATATAAACATCATCGGACAAACCGATAAAGCCTATTGTGTATGTTTTCTTCCTGTATTTGGATGTGCGAAAC
The DNA here is from genome assembly GCA_017560225.1 of Clostridia bacterium. GTDB lineage: Bacteria > Bacillota > Clostridia > UBA1212 > UBA1255 > RGIG9099. Next base: position 12,829 of record JAFYOJ010000075.1, on the reverse strand, counting down.
GCCTGACAGCAATAATGCGTTCCTATTACATCAGATAACGCAATTAACCATGGAGAAGTCATTTTTGTGCATTGATGTATAGTTTCAATTCTTTCCACAGATTGACTTTTTATATCTGCAATTTCTTTTTCGCTTATTTTGTTTTCGGCCATAAGGAGGCGGGCTTTTAATAGAGCCGCTTTTGCTTCGTTTTCATTTGGACTTTCAGCCAGTGCAAGGAGTTTTCTTATTTTTTCTTTTATATCCATGATGTTTTCTCCTTTATGGTTGTCATTCGTCCCTCCCAGCTGCAATCATAAGAGCCGCCAGAAACACGCCGAATAATGCGCCCAGCATGAAAACGCCGATATATAGCAGGGCTTTAATCATCGACAGCCTCCCTTCGCGGCTTTGCGTCTGAGCAAAACCCATTGGATAACACGCCCATTCTAAAGTGCATATTACATACAAGTGCATTATCTCCAAGGTATTCCGAAAATCTACAGTCCGCACACCTAACCAGTCGCTCTATGGTCACTGTTTGCCGAAATTCGATAGTGTTTTGCATCGGCCATTCTGTTTGTTTGACTTTTGAAAGGGTGCAAACACACTCTTCCTTTTGTATTTCGTCTAACATTTTCTCCGCCAGTTTGCGTGCCATGTCTCGGCAAGCAAAGTCAATCAAGCCCTGACTTTCGTTTGTTCTTTTGAGTAGTTCCATTGGCAGCATACAGCCTGTTGAAAACTTCTCCATTATTCCCCATCCTCCTTTCCCTTCATGCCGACCAGCATAAAGCCCACCGACGGCAGTTTTACCGCTTCGTCCGTGGTCCAGAAAGCCCCGTTTTCGTAGCCCTCTGTTATGACGCGGAGCGTATCAAAGTCCGCCGCCGGATCACACATAGCGCAATCCACGACGGGCTTGTCCTGCAATTTTACATACTCCTTTAGCCGTTGCGAGGCGGTTTTCAGGTAGGAAATGGCTTTGCGAACATCCGCAAAATACTTTTCCAGCGCGGCCTGGTATGCCTCCCGCGAAAGGTCCAGATATTCCCCGGTGTCCTCCGCCTTTTTGATTTGCGCCCGCGCAAATGCCTCCGGGGTGGGCTGATTCTTTAGCCTTGCGTTCAGGGATTTCACGGCGTTTTTTTGTATGTCCATGGCGTACTTGTGGCATTTTTCGTCAAGGGCTTCATTCCACATCCGCACATCACCGACGGTTCCAACGTACCACCAGCCTGTCCCGTCGGCAGCACCGATCTTTAGCTTTTGCTCCGCCGGGTATTTTGCTATTGCTTCCAGAATCTTCATGTGTTACCTCCAAATCGTTCTTTTATCGTTTACGGCAAAATCAGATGGGGCATTGTAGATACACGCCATCAGGTAGGCTTTTCCATTCGTGACGGGTTCCTCCGCGTCCATGTTCCGCAGCCTGTCAAGAATAGAGTCGATATGATTGATCGTCAGCCGCCGCAGGACCTTCCGCACCTCGTCGCGGGGAATATTCCGCCCATTAACCTTTGTGTATTCTGCCCGCCACATGGTCCGTATAGCGTCCTCTATGGCTCTTGCAAATTCATATTCCGTTTCGTGATAAAGATACAGTTGTGTACCGTCGATCACTCGTTCGAGTCCGTCCTCATCGTCGCGCCCGGACTTAGACTGAATGAACGACTGTAAGGAATTTAGATTGTCTTTGTCTTTTTCTTTCTCTTTGTCTTTTTCTTTTTCTTGTTTCGATTTGTTACCATCCGTAGCGGTTCGTAGCGGTTCGTAGCGGTTCGTAATGTTCTGTTTGTTGACTTCGCACATATGAATATATGCGTCACGCTGATTGTCGATTGCCTTTCTCGCTACCGGCCATAGTATCTTTTCCGCACCCCGAAGGTTTGGCTCTTCATTTGCGTCAGCATATCGCAGCATAGCGCGAAACAGCCGCCCCGCCTCCGTGTCCGAAAGTCCCTCTATGTCTTTCGCAAAATCCACAAAGACTTTCAAATACTTCATACCAGCCGCCCTACCGTTCCAACGTGACTTTTATATATCCGCCTTGCAGCTCCTTCAAAAGCGCCGCCAGATCCGCCGGGTCCGTGTCCTGCACCGTGACGGATAGCACATACCCGTCCCCATATTCATGGGTCACTCGGGGCCGGGTGGCCTTGACCTCTATTCTGTTTTCCATGGCCTTAGTGCCTCCTGTGGTGCCGCGCTCTCATGTTGCGGACCTTCGCCGCCAGCCCGTCGTTTTCGATGGAGGCTTTCACAAGGAACAGCCCCCGCAAAGCATCCTGGGCGGATATGCCGTTGTCTGCCATGAAGTCCTGAAAGGCCGCTTCTTCATCGTCCGAAAAGCGGACTTTGTGGGCGTGGGATAGCCGCCGGTTCTCCTGATCTATGACGCGGGGCATCCCGGCGGCCTTGCGGAATCGGCGGGTGTAGGTAACGCCGCTACGCTCCGGGTGAGACGCGGCGGAAATGATAGGTTGCGTCACCGCCGGAAAGATAGGTTTCGTTTTCTCCAGAATAGTCTTTTGCGGTTCTCTCATGCGTTCGCCCTCCATTTCTCCGCGCCCAGCGCGATTTGTCTTTTATTGTATGCTTCCTGATCCGCCCGCCGGGTTTCCGCCGCCAGTGCTTTTTGGTCCGCTTCGTGGGCCTCCGCCGCCAGTCGCTTATTGCGGAAATTCTCACGAATCCAGAAATTGACGGCATCGGCATCCGCTTGCCGCTGGAGCCGCGCCAGGGCCTTGTCCGCTTCGATGGCCTCCAGGACCATTTCAAGGAATTTAATACCCGCCTGGGCCGCCAGCCATAGGGCCAGCCCCGCCAGCATGATATATATACACACAATGACAACGGTGGCCGCCATCGGGGGCAGGGTGGGGAGTGATTGATATATGATGTTCATTTGGCCCTCCTGTTCCATGCTTCGCAAGCCTTTCTCACATACGGTGCAAACATGGCGTTTTGATTTTCCAAAGTCATATAGGGATATGCTGGTACAACATAATCGGTTCGGTACGGGTCCGGGTTTATCAGCCATTCGGTTATAATCGGCTTCCCGCGTGACCGGCATTTATTACAGATGACTTGCAGACGGTATTTTTTCTTTCTATCGCCAATACAATTCTGCCCGCCAAAGGCATAGTCTTTGAAAGATAGTTTTCCTTTGCCGCCGCAAAATGGACACGGTTTCAGATCATCCATCGAATACCTCCCGCATCATGCGCCGCCGTTTGGCGCGGTTGTTTGGTTCCTCCCGGTGCCGCCACAGCCAGCGGAGGGCAGGGACGCTAAAACAGTACCCCCCCCCGCAACGGAAAGCCGCCGCAGCTCCCGGACCGACAAAAGGAAATTTCGTATGTTCTTCATGTATCGCCCTCCTGATATAATCCGCAATGTTTCAAATAGGGGACGCGGGGGATATAGGTCCGTGTCCCCAGCACCGTCACGGGAAAGCCCAGCAGGGCCGGATTCTCCCGCGCTTGCGCCCGGATCATATCGGGCGACCATCCGGCGGCCTTGCCCACTTCCTCCGCCGTAAGGAAAACGGAATCGGAGGCAAGTATCGCGTCAAAGCCCTTGCCTTTTCTCTCGCTCATGTTTTGCCCTCCTGCATTTTCTTCAAAAGTTTTTCCGGGTCGAACCGCCGCCAGCGGGTGCCGTCCGGGTTCCAGTAGGCGGTGATGATCTCCACATATACGCCGTTTCCCGGCTCCTCCGCCCTGGTATCGTAGACAATGGGCAGCGGGAACAGTGACCCGTCCGCCATGCGGACGATGGAGAAAAAGCCCCTGTGACTAAATAGCCGCTTGCCAAGCCGAAACGCCCGCCGGTATTCCGGGGCGTGGGCGTTCATGCTCGCAACAGACCGCGCTTCATTTCTTCCTGATCCGTCCATTGCACTATCTCCGGCCAGTTCGCGGCGGTAGCCATAAGGACGGAATACAAGCCGTCCACCATGGCACGGGCAGTTTCAAAGTATACATTTTCCGGCATTTCGTAGCCGTTGTATGCTTCCGGGTACTCCGCCACCTCCTGATTGATCCGCCGCTTCAGCTCGTCATAAGCCGCCGCCACCTGTTCCCGTGTGTATGTGATCTTATTCATGCACTGACCTCCCGGTTGTTCATGTAGTCCTCGAAGACGGCGCGAAGCTCCGCCCGGTCCGCCGGGTCCAGCACCGCCCGCCGATCTCCCCGGCGGATGCCGAAAAGGTTATCAAGGAAGGACCAGACGAGGTTATCCTCGACGCGGTATTTCCTGGCGTAGAAATAGACAACAGAGGACGCTTTACGGTAATACACTCCCATAGCCGCCCCCTATTCGTCCTGATCGAAGTAGCGGCGGTCCACTTCTTGAATGTGGCACCAATCCCATACACGATTGGTGTTAGCCGAAATGACGGACAGAGCCGCCTTTGCCCCGGCAAGGAAGGAAGATACCTCTATACCCGCCGCGTCATGCCGCCGCCCGTATCGTTTTAGTTGCCCGTCCAGTTCGTCATAGATCGCCTTGATGTGGGCGGCGTTGACCTGAAATTTATAGTCAAGGCTTGCCGCCTCCTGAAATGTCACTTTTGCGGGAAGCTGGGCCGCTTTTCGCTGTTCCACGGCTTCCTCGAAGTCCGCCAGCAGCTTTTTCCGGTTCTCCGGGGTGTCCTCCATGTTGTACCAGCATAGCCTGTCCCCGATGAAAAGCCGCCCCAGGTCATTTATGCCGCATTGGATTCCCGTCTGTTCGTCCCGGCGGAGTATCTCATTTACGCCGGAATACTCAACAACTTTCGGCCTTGCCATAGTCCGCGCCCTCCTGCGCTTTTAGTCCCTTAGTAGTTCGTCCACCGTCACGCCGAAATAGTCCGCGACGGCTTTTAGGTTGGCTACGGTGGGGCTGTGGTCTTTCCAGTTTTCGATGGAACGAAAGCCCAGGTTACAGGCCCGCTCCAGCTCCCGGCTGGAGATACCACGCTCCGCACATAGCCGCCGAATCTTGCTATAGATCAATGCACCACCCCCTATATGATGTACTTGCGCGGAGGGCGTATATTTGCTACAATGAGGTTGCGACTAACTGTATATATACGCCCTGGCTACGCGTTGGAGCAAACCTACTCCATACACATAGTATACCCGTAGATATACTCCATGTCAACCTATATATTTATATAAATGGAGTAGAAAGTATGAATATTTATAGCAGAATTAAGGCGGCTTGCGCCACAAGGAGATTGCAAATGGGCGATGTTGAGAAAAAAGCAGGGTTAGGGTTCAAAACAATTTACAACTGGAAGGAGTCGGCTCCTTCGGCGGATAAGCTACTAAAGGTAGCAAATGTGCTAAATACGACAATGGAATATCTCATGGATGAGACGGACGATATAGACGCTGTTTTAGCTTCTTCAATGGAAATACAATCCGCCAGTATGACATTTGAGGAAAAGGAATTGCTTTCCATTTTCCAATCTGTTTCCGTTGAGGGGAAAGCCGCGATAATGACCGCCGCCCGTGCCTTTGCGGGCCAAGTGGACTATACAAAAAAAGCCGCCAGCGAGACGGCATAGTATATATAGACTTCAAATGGAGGGACTAACTATGGCACGGCCTCATTATGTTGTATGCTTAAAGTGTGGAAAAACATTTGATGCAAACAAAGGCGGATATTATAACGCGGTGAAACAACGCTATATTTGTTCGAAATGCGGCAAGGCCCACAATAAAGCCGCAAAAGCCGCAAACAAGGAACAGGCCGCAAGCGAACGGGAACAGAGGACAGGGATGCGCCAGAGAGTCGGCGCAATGATCGCAAAAATCGCCGTTGGCTGTCTTTTCCTTGTCGTTTCCTTTGGAATGAATAACGCCGGGGAGGTTTGCGTTGGGTTGATCCTCGCCGCCGCCCTGATCGCATGGGGCCTCGTCCCGTACTTCCTGGCAAAGAAAAAACAGGAGGAGCAGCGCCGAAAGGAAGCGCGGCGGAAAAAGGTTTGCCCATACTGCGGCGCGACCACGCGGGGGAATGTATGCGAATACTGTGGGTCGGATCTGGACAAAGCTGATTGATTCTAACTAAAAACTTGTTTCAAACTTGCAATTTAGTTTTAACTTAGTCACAAGCAAGTTGCAAAATCCTTTATATATGGGAGTTTTTTCTAACTTAATTCGTTTTTAATTCAATTAAACATAGTTTTAATTGAGTTAGAAAAATCGTGTCGAATTAAAAAGTTGAGTTAGATTTTTTAATTGTAAGGCTTTGAAAGGTAGTTGTAAGGTTATGACTTGCCGCAAGTGTAAAAAGGAGCTGCCGGAGGGCGCGGCGTTTTGTTGCTGGTGCGGCATCCGCCAGCAGGAGCCGAAAAAGCCAAAGCGGGCCAATGGGGAAGGGTGCATTATCCCTCATGGCAACGGCTATATGGCCATCGTCCGCAAACGCGGCGCAAACGGGAAATATATATCTAAAAGCAAATGCGGATTCAAGACGCAACGGGAGGCCCGCGCCTATATCCCGGAGCTGCAAAAGGCCATTTCCCGCCCCGGATCATTATCCGAAAACGTGACCTTTGCCCAGCTCTATGATAGGTGGGTGCCATTCTATACGCCCCGCGTCAGTGAGGGGGAAATGAAAAGCGCGGCGGCGGCGTTCAAGTGGTTTTCCGCCGTACATAACTACACCTTCACGGCTATCACGGCCCAAACGCTCCAGGACTGCATAGACGCTTGCCCACGGGGAAAACGGACAAAGGAGAATATGAAGCTATTGGCCCGCCGCCTCTATGCCTATGCGAAGGGCGAAAACCTCTCCCCGGTGGACTACACGGGCGCATTGTACGCCGGGAACGATAAGAAGGGGAAGCGCCCGCCCTTCACGCTGGAGGAAATAGCCGTCATAGACCGGGCGGAAAGGGAGGGCGTACCCTATGCGGACTATGTTTTAGCTATGATCTACACAGGATTCCGCCCCACGGAGTTTTTGACGCTGACCGCCGCCAGCTTTGACCCCGCCACAAACGCCCTGACAGCCGGAATTAAGACGGAGGCGGGCATGGATAGGCAAATACCCGTCCACCCGCGCATACAGGCCATTGTGGGCCGCGCTTTGGCCCGTGGTGGCGTTCTATTCCCGGACGAAAACGGAAACATGATGGACGATGAGCGATTCCGGGTCCGCTACTTTCAGCCCCTTATGGACACGCTGGGCATACGGGACCGGGTTCCATACTCCAGCCGCCATAGCTTCGCCAATTTCCTGAAACGCCCGGAGGGGGAAAGGCTGCCCGATAAGGATATTATCGCCCTTATGGGACACAGCGATAAAGCGCAAACCACATACTACCAGACGGCCAGCATAAAGGAATTGCGGGCCATCGTCGAGGCGTTCCCAGTGTTAGGCGGATGTTGAACGCCGCCAAAATATCACGCTATACCGTGTCCGTATTTAGCTTCGGGACCAAAAGGTCGTGGGTTCAAATCCCGTCGCCCCGACCAAGAAAAAGCCCCATTTTCTGCGGAAAATGGGGCTTTTTCGTTTGTAGTGCTTTCTGTGTTTCATGGGAAACAGTTACTAAAAGTTACTAAAAATCAAGTTGTACTGTTAAATCGGATGTTAAATACTAATGTTGAATGGGATGTTAAAAGCCCCGCCGGGAGGCAGGGCTGATAAGACGGCGGCTGGTGCGCTGGGTGTCAGCGTCCGCCGTTCTGTTCTGCTTCTTTGTTTTCGTTATTGTACGCCTTGCGCCAATTCTCTACCATGATTCCGAAAAGTGTATTAAAGGCCGTCAGCGCAAAGGCAATTTCCACACCATAGGCAAAGCCCCACCTTTCCGAAAGAATGGAGATGAAGGACGCAAGGGGGACGATCATGGACTGAATGAAACGGAGGGTATTAAAGGTTTTGTTGCTCATTTGTCGATTTCTCCTTTTTGGTATAGTTTTTCAAGGGCTGATTTCAGGTTGTTCAAATCCCCGTTGCCGCCCAATAGATCGTGGTATATATAGTGTCCTTTGTTCCAGTTTTTCAATTCCTCATAATCTATGGAGCCATCCTCCAGATAGTGACGGGCGAGGTGTTCCAAACGGTCCTGTAAGAGCCAGCGCATACCCTGACTTTCCCCGGTTTCTTTGCGCCGCTTTTCCGCGCCTCGATTCAGGAGGAAGGTCACAAACGCCGTCGCCGCGCCGCTGCCGATGAGGGCGCAAAGAATAGTTACCGTGTTTTGACTCATATTAGCTTTGTATACCTCGTTTTGTTCGTAATGTACCCAATCCCTTTTTTCGTCTCGATCTCATACCACCCAGAGGGGGCGATAGCAACCAGCGGGAACGTGTCGCCCTTGTGGGCCGTGAAAAGGATTTTGCCTTTCACGCTGTCGCTGGTCCGCACGTTGACGGATTTCCCGATAACCTTTACCGTTTGGGCTGTTGGTTCGGGCGGATCTGGTTCGGGGGTGGGTTCGGGATCATCGGGCTTTAATGCCCTGAACCATCCCAGCTTTTGCCAGTATCGCTCATTGTACGGCTCGCATACCACGCCGACGGCGCGGCCCTTTGCGTGATACTGCATCCCGTCAAAGTAGATGCCTACATGGGTTTCGTCGTTCTTATTTGTGGGGCTGACTCGAAATAAGAGTGTCCCGTTTACAGGCGTATAGGTTTCTTCGCACCGCGCAAAAAGGCCGTCGCAGTTCGTCCTGCCCTTATAGGCCCCTGCTTTATTGAGGCACCACGAAACATACCCGGAGCAATCGAAAAGCCGCGCAACGTCCTGATATGGCCCCGCTTCGACTTCCTTCCATGCCTTGACAGCCGCGTCGGGTTGTCGCCCCGCCTCCCTCTGGCGAATCCAGCTTTCGGAGACTTCACAGCATAGTTGCCCGGACCCGCCCCATACGTATATGGAATGATTATCCACCTCCGTCTGGGCGGCTTTCAAAAGCTCAGCCAGCATACGGCTCCCCCGTGATTTCTTCATATTCATCGGCAGTGATCCAGCTGCGCTTGACGGCGTTCTTTATAGCCTTTTTCTTCCATTCGCCGGTGTCGTAGTAGCCCTTGACCAGTTCAAATTTGGGAGAGTGTTCATTCATCGGTTTCTTCCTCCTCCGCCGGGTCCTCCAAAACACCCATCATGATGTTATAGTCCGTCACGGCTTTAACATGAGCCGCCGCCGCCTTTGCCATATCCTCCATAGCCCGTTCATAGGGCGACATGGTTTTACTCTGTACGTTCGCCATTGTTTACCTCCATAAATAATGATTTCACATAACCGTCCATGCGCTGAAGCAGTTTATACGAATCACCCAGGTTTGCATGGGCTTTCCACGACGTATAGCACTCGTTGAATTTATCCCGCGTCATAACGCCGCCCTTGACGAGCTGCGCCATGCGGTATAGTTTCTTGCGTTCGTGCTTTACGTTCTTCGGGTCAATGATCCGCACCACTTTCCCGGTAGCCGTCAGCCGAAACGTAAAGCCAAGGATAGGAATACCGTCTGAAATCCGATAAATGACCGTCTTTTTCGGGTGAAGGTGCATACCAAGTTTCGCAAGCTGCTTTTCGACCTCCACGCGGCACCGTTCCAGATACTCCCGGTCCGCGCTGACTATAAAACCGTCGTCCATATAGCGCAGGTAGATTTTTGCCCGGAGCTTTTCTTTTATATAATGGTCCAGCGGGTCCAGCATGGATATACCGAGAATCTGGACCATCTGCGACCCCGGCTCATATCCGACAGCATAGGGATATTGCCGCTGGAGCCATTTCATAGAATGAGCCACCGTCTCCTCGTCAAGGTGCTGCCGAAAGCAAGCCGCCGCGTCGCTGTGGCGCATATTCTTATAGTAGCCCTGCACGTCGAATTGAAACACATACCCGGCGTTGCTTTGGCTGTTGTTTATGAAATACCGATGGAGCAGGTGACTTATCCTGTCCATGGCCTTTGTGGTTCCTTTGCCCTTCTGACAGGCCATGTTATCCCATATGAATGATTTTGTCATAGCGGGATAAATAACATTGTCATTCAGGCTCCGCTGCACGATCCTATCCCGGATGTGTGTAGAGGAACACGGACGCACTTTCGGATATGTCAGTGTGAAGGTATGCGGCTTGCGCGGGAGGTATTTGCCGTCCCTTATCTGTGCTTCAAGGTCTATTATTTCGGCATTACCGTGAATAACGAACCGGGCGACAGATGCTTTCCACATTTTCCCGCATCGGCATCTCCACATGGAGTCATATAATGCGTCAAATGAAGTAGATTCCGTGAAATTCATGGTTTCCATACGGTAATAGCGGACATTATCTCGAAAAAGATAGCCGCATCCATATAGTGTTGTTTTGCCAATATCGGCAAGGCACTCAGCTCCCTGTACCTTTTCCTCTCGTTTCGCGTACCGACGCTATGCGCCAGTCTGATAGCATGAGCGATACAGTCGGGACACCCCCGATTCGCGTTGTTCGCGTTGTTGTTGTTGACGTTGCCGCTGGTGTTCACATTCCACTCATTGTTCGCGTTGCCGCGATTGCACGAACGCAAGAACACGTTGACAGCCGAGGATGATAGCTTACAGCCTTATAAGGTCAGATATCCTTGTATCTGTCCCTATCCGAATCATGCCACCCGGCTATTGCCGCCCGCAGTTCCTTTGCCTTATTCGTCCAATGTTTGTTCCGTTTCTTCGACAAATGGAAATGCTTGCGGCATAGCTGGATAGCGGCGATATGCTCACCGCATAAACGGATGGCTTCGGCCTGTTTTTCAAGCCGTTCCATTTTACGCCATGGCTCACGGGTCAAGTTGATCTCGTTAGCCGAGAAGGTGAGGAGGAATATCCGAAACGCCTGATCGCGGACGATTTGCGTTAAGGAGTCTTGCCTCTGTATGAACACCTGCGAAACCGTACCGTCCACTTCCTTCCGCTCCGTGCGGATGAAGTCGGGAAAGGTGATAATATTATCCGTGATCGTGATAACGTAATCGGCAAGGTCCATAGCTCCCGTGACGGGCGTAAAATCATTTGGTCTATGTTGGTTACTATTCTGCATTTTGGCTCCATGCCCGTCCGCAGGTGTGCGGACGGGATTTTAGGATTGTGCGGATTTCTTGAATTTACAGGCGGGACACCACCGACTCGCGACGTACGCGTTGCCGGTGCCGACGTAGCCGCGGGTGTTCACATACCACACACCGTACGCGTAGCCGCGATAGCACGAACGCAAGAACACGTAGACAGCCGAGGATGTGTTGGACGCATTGTAGGTAATGAGGATGGGGTACGTCTGTCCCGTTTGGAATTTTCCGGGCAATCCGGCCTCCTCCGCCAACGCTTTGTAATAGTCCCAAGATTCCCCCTCAACCCCGGCAAGCTGCGGGTTGATGTACATTTGTTCAAGGGAGGGAAGGAAAATCTTATCAAGCGTTGTTTCGGTGGCCTCCGCAAATCCCTCCTGCGTATTGAGGGCGGTTACGACCTCCGTTTCCTCCAAGTGGTCCAAGAAGTCCTGAGAGAATCCGCAAAGGAAACCGCGTATCGTGGATGCCTGGGCCGGGGGCCTGTCCCACGGGTTTTTCATGATCCACCAGTTGACATCGGCGGAATTGAAATACTGCCGCATTGCACTCTGCGACCAACGCGCATATCCATAGACCACGCGGGAAATGGCGCATAGCCGCCCGTTCGTTCTATGAGCGTTCACATTTCCAATAGTGCCGAGGCTGGTGCCGCCGGTTCCTTCGGAGGTGGTACCGCTTTGCTTTACGGTAGTCCCGCCAGCGTCATATACTCGCCATGCGCGACCGTCCGCCGGATCGTTGGCATTATTCGTTCCACAGTCGATAAAGAGCTGGTCGCCCTCATCCGGGGCCGCCGTTAGCGTAAACTGGATGGAGTGACCGACAACCCAGCCCGTTCCATAAGCAGAGCCGATGGGGATATGATACGTTCCAGCTGATTCGGTGCCGTCAAAGTAGTAAATTGCTTCGGGGGCATCGAATTGCAAGGCTTCCGGGGCGGCATAATGGAGCTTTAGCCATGTATCGCCGTTCGCGGAATAATGCACAACGTCCCAAGGAAACTCAACGGACGTATCGCTGGTATTTTTCCATGTGTCCTTGATCTGCGACGCGACAGGAAAAATCTCGCTCATTTCGCCGCTTTCGATGAGGGCCACGATCTCGCCCCACGTCAGGGAGGTTTTATGGAAGTCGAAAAGAACGTCAATACCGGCGTTGAGCCGCTCCAGCTCCACGCCTACCTCCACTTTTTCAAAGTGGGCCGCGTTCCATGCGCCTGTATGGTTGACAATGCAACGGTACAGGTTGCCGCTATAGAACACGTACTCCCCAGCGTCAACAGACTCGGACGCGGAGAAGGTGACGGCGACGGCATCTCGCAAATCGGAAATATCGGAGGCGTTTTGGGCAATCTGGGCCGCGCTTGTGGACACGCTTTGAGCCGCCGTCTCCGCCGCTGATTGTGCGTCCTCTGCCTTACCCTGTGCCGTCTCCGCTTTTCCTTGTGCGGTTTCTGCGGCGGTCTGCGCGGTCTCTGCCGCCGTCTTTGCGTTGGTCGCGCTGGTAGCCGCTGCGGACGCGGTGGATGCGCTGCCAGCCGCCGCGCTTGCGCTGGTCCCGGCGTTGGTCGCACTGGTAGCCGCTTCGCTTGCTTTCGCGGAAGCCGTGGAAGCGGAGCCGCTTGCCGAGCTTGCGGACGATGCCGCCTCGCTTGCCTTTGTAGTCGCCGTTGCCGCGCTCCCGGATGCGGACGAGGCCGATCCTGCCGCCGCCGTTGCGCTTTGCGCCGCCGCCGTTGCGCTGGTAGCCGCCGCCGCCGCGTTGGACGCCGCCGCGCTTTC
>JAFYOJ010000074.1 GCA_017560225.1 Clostridia bacterium | reverse complement strand
CCATACCCATACGAATTATTGCGATGGAAAAGACACCCCGGAGGAAATGGTGTTGGCAGCCATTGAAAGAGGCATGGAAGCCATCGGTTTCACCGAGCACAGCTACACACCTTTCGATATGCGCTATTGCTTGACGGAAGAAAAAACGAAGGCCTATATTCAAGACGTTCGCGCTTTGCAAGAGAAGTACAAAAATCGCATTCGGATTTATTGCGGTTTGGAACTGGATTCCTTTGCGCCTATTCCGGCACCGGGTACTTTTGATTTCTTGATTGGTTCTGTTCATTACGTGAATTTTGGCGACCATTATATCCCTATGGATGAAGGGAATGATATTTTGCGAAAAGGTGCTGCGGATTTTTGTAACGGGGACATTTATTGCATCCTGGAAGCCTATTTTGAACGGGTTGTGGAAGCGGTGCGCCGTGCTGATGCGCAGATTATCGGACACTTCGATGTGGTCTCTAAGTTCCAAGAGTTAGATCCGGCTTTTGATGAATCTCATCCTCGCTATGTGGCGGCCTATAGAAAAGCATTGGATGCGTTGATTCCTATGAACAAGGTGTTTGAAGTGAATGTAGGTGCTATTTCCCGAGGCAAGAGAACCACCCCGTATCCTTCCGGTCCTATTTTACAGGAAATTGCGGCTCGAGGCGGGAAATTGATGCTCACCGGCGACACCCACCAAAAAGAAAATTTGTGCTTCCAATTTGAACACTGGGCGGCGGAACTGGAGAAGATGGGAATTATACTTCAAGAATACACGGTGATGTTTTAAGTTTACTTTAAGTACCCTTCGTACAATACTGAGTACGGAGGGTTTTTCTCTGGACAAAGAAACGACGGCATGCGGAGGCTGTCGCCCGGGAAGGCCGGGCTGGTAAAATGGGTGAATGGGTGCAATTTGTGTAAAAAGCAGATTTGTACCCATTGCTTTTATTGGTACGCTGTTGATTAATTCTGTTTAATACAATTCTATAAAAATATAAAATTTTGTCCATAAATCGCCGAAGTCGTGACTTGTAAAAAAATTCAGGTAACGATATCCTAATAATAGATTTTTACAAACGATGCTATTGAAGGAGGCAATTCTATATGAGAAAAGGATTTTTGTTGTTTTTGTCAGTTGTTATGATGCTGTCATTTGTGGCTTGTACGCAAGGTGCAGGAAAGGAAGAATCATCGAGCACGCCTACTGAAATTGTTTCTGATGCTGCGAGTGCTTCTCCTGAAGCAACAACTAACGTGACGGATGAACCTACGGAAGAAATTACCCAGGTTCCAACCGAAGAACCGACTGAAGAACCCACAGATGAGCCGGAAGCGATTTGGATCGAAGCAGATGACGCTTGTACGTGGATCGAGGATCAGTCCAGAGAAATTAAAGACGGTATGGTTTACGAAACTGTGACCGTATCGATGGAGGCAAAAGGTACTTTCATTCAGTTAAATCAGTTACTAACCAAGTTGATTGGTAAAGACGGCCAGGATGGTCAAGGGTATATTCAGATTAAAGTTGGTGATGGTTCCATTGAAGATATTGCGGATTCCTATTTCTTGGTTCAATTAGTAGGATCTTCCGATACAACATTGGCTTTCCCCGGTACGCCTTCTGAAGATGCTATGACCTGGTATCCCAGAGGGAACTCTGTGGCCGCCGGATACTCCTCTATATTCTTAAATCAGGGTGGCTCTCTTGAGGTTCCGAATATGAAATACGGCAATCATGGTGACATTTGTGCAGAAGGTTATAAGTTTGCCTTTACACAAACAGCAGATGGCAAGGTATTAATTCGGAGCTTGAATGAGAACTCCAGCACCGCCATTCAAAGTTATGACTATACCACTACATTGGCATCTGAATTTACGTTGGGTGAGATTGTAGGTGACTATGGTAAGACCGGTGAAGACGGCGTTTACTTCCGTCTTGCAAGTTATGCAAATAGCGATCAAGTGTTCACGATTACGGTTGCATATCCGGCATAAGCAGAATAACGTATTCCGAAGACGGAGGGGATATCACGATTTGTGATGTCGTCTCCGCTCCTTCTTTTTAGTTAAATAGGGTGAAGATATGTGCAATTTAGTATTGAGACGATTTTTGATTTTGGGCTTGTTGCTTGCTATGACGGTAGGCTTTGCAGGCTGTACACAAAATACAGTTGAGGAGGTATCGCCTATGCCTACTGCGCAACCGCAAACAGAACGACCTGTGAAGCAACCGGCTAATAATGATAAACCGGATTTGCTCGGAGAAAGTAATAAATATAAAGAAGTAGCCATCTATGATAAATTTGGTGCATGGCCGTCTAAGACAGGAGAAACATACTTTGATTCTCAAGTTGGTACTTGGTTTACTGTATGGTGGACGAAGGAGAAAGAAGCACTTTACGATCAATGGTTTGCGGCGGATATGTGCCGTTTGAAACCGGTGGATTACGGATATTATTCTTCCGGTGATAAAGACTATCTTACGTCTGTCTTTCTTCGTATGGATTATATCGGTATTGACTTTTTAATGTTGGATAGCACCAATGGTTATGGTAATTATTCCGGCATGGATTCCAGAAATATGGGAAGATGTTTCCAAGTGGCCAATACTTTAGGGGAATACGCACCGAAGATTGCCATTGCAACCGGTGGCTATATGCGCCTTGGAAAGAATGCGGAGCAGCAAGCAGAATACGATACGTATTACAAACAATATTATCAAAAATATCCCAATGTGTATTACCACTATGAGGGGAAACCTTTGCTCTTGGTCTATATTGCAGAATTTGTCAATGCCAGATATCAAGATAATCAAAATCGCTTCACCCAGCGTTACGGCACAGGATTTATTTCTTGGCAGAACAATGCCCAGGATCAAACTATCTTCAAAACGCAAGGAAACTGGGGATGGGTATTTGATAAGCAGAATAAGGGTACGGAAATTATGGGCGTACAACCCGGATATAACAAGGCGCATCAAGGTGTAGCTATTGAGTCCTTCCCGCGGGATAACGGTAAGCGTTATATCCAGATGTGGTTGGAAGCGATTAAAGAGAATCCAAAAATCATTATGATTCCCAGCTACAACGATCACGCAGAAGAAACCGGATGGGAAGCAACCACGCCCATTCGAGAGGGGGCTGCCGGATCTGCAAAGGATTATCCCGGTGAAGATCCGTACGTATACGAGAAGATTACGGAGGCTTATCTGGCGCTTCGTTACGGCTACATTGAGGGCTTCTTCTACAAGGTAGAGGGCACCAAGCAGGTGTACCAATGTGTGGACGGT
>JAFYOJ010000073.1 GCA_017560225.1 Clostridia bacterium | reverse complement strand
CATCGCTATTTTCAAGAAAGGCGATGTGATCGGTGCGCAAGCTTCTAAAGCCGAACATCGTGTATGGCATAAAGATACATCTATTGCTACCAGTAAACTGGCGAATGCCACGATTTCTTTCCCGGATGCAGATAATGCACGAAACGGTGCGAATTTCCCGCTGGCAGTAGGTGATTATTACGTGTGTATTCGTCAAGATAACGGCATGGTGGGAGAAAGTGTTGCATTTTCTGTGGTACCGCGTACACCCAAGGTTTCTCTTGAGAAGACAGAATTTGAATATGGAGAGGATATTACGGTGACGTATAAGAACGTGGAGGAATCCTTGCTCAGCGGAAAGTCTTACGTGAACATCGCTATTTTCAAGAAAGGCGATGTGATCGGTGCGCAAGCTTCTAAAGCCGAACATCGTGTATGGCATAAAGATACATCTATTGCTACCAGTAAACTGGCCAATGCTACCATTTCTTTCCCGGATGCAGATAATGCACGAAACGGTGCGAATTTCCCGCTTGCAGTGGGTGATTATTACGTGTGTATTCGTCAGGATAACGCCATGGTGGGAGAGAGCGTAGAATTCTCTGTGGTACCGGGAAGCCCGAAGATTACCCTTTCCAAGACAGAATATGTATCCGGTGAAGATATTACAGTAACGTATAAAAATATCACAGAATCTTTGCGTACAGGTGATTTTGTCAGTATTGCCATCTTTAAGAAAGGTGAAGTGGTTGGCACACATAGTTCTAAAGCGGAACACCGAGTATGGCATAAAGATGCATCTGTTGTAGCCAGTAAGACGGCCAATGCGACGGTTTCTTACCCGGATGCCGATAACGGTCGAAATGGTGTAAACTTCCCGTTACCGGCCGGCGAGTACTACGTATGTATTCGAAATGGTAATAAGGTTATTGGTGATACCGTTACATTTACGGTGACCAAAGGTGCCATCACTGTGGCACAACCGGAAATTAAAGAGTCTATCACGATGCACTATACAGCAGCATTGTCGGCAACACTTTCGGATGTAAAGATGAAGTTTACCTTTGATGGGCAAGAATCTATCGTTGCAGGAACCGTTGTTGAGTCCGGAAACGGCTGTAATACTTATACGTTTGCATTGCCAGGAATTTTACCGCAGCAAATGGGCGATAATATTAAGTCTGAGCTCTATGCAGGTAATACGCTAATCGATTCGTATGATGATTACAGTGTTAAACAATACTGCCAGAATTTATTAGCTGCATCAACAGATGCAGAATTACGTGCGTTGTTAGTTGCGATGCTCAACTACGGTACGGAGGCGCAGAAATATTTTGAACAGACTGTGGATTCTTTTGTGAATGAAGGTGTAGATCAGTCTTATCTGAATGGTTACGATATAAGTCAGGCTCAAGGCGTCATTGAAAATCCCGTTTCCGGTGATAACACCGGGGATTACGTATGGAAAGCAGCTACGTTGGGGCTTTATGATGAGATCATGATTCGTGTTAAGTTCTATGCGTCTACAACGGAAAATCTTTCGATTGTAGCAAACGGAGAATCCTATACAAGCTTTGTTCGTGCGGGAACGGATTTGTACTATGTATATATTCCTGTTCATGCATCTGACTTTGAAGAAGCATTGACAATTACATTTGATTGCGGTGGCGCTGTAGGCGCAACTCTTACCTATAGTGTTACTACGTATATTCAGTACGCCGCCAATGCAGGAACTTCTGATATTCAAGATCTCTTGCAAGCGATTTATGACTATGGTATGGCGGCAAAGGTTTACGCGTCTGTTTAAGAGAAAGGGAAGATATATACATGAAAGAAGTTTTTGAATATCCTATTTTGGTGACGTTTTCTTTTGAAACGAAAGATGTTATCACAACATCCGGACAGGATTTGCCGGATCAGGACTTTGTGTAAAAAGGAAAGGTGAATATGAAACGATTTGTTTGCGTATTTATTACGATTGCTGTGATTGTAGGTCTGTGTGCAAACGGTATGTTTCTTCAGGCCACGGGGACGGGTGAACCCAGTGTTACCGTTTCTAAATCGGTATTCGAGTACGGCGAAGATATTACTGTTACTTACAAGAATATTGATCAATCTTTACTTACGGGAAATTTTGTCAGCATTGCTATTTTTAAACAAGGCGATGTGGTTGGAAGACAGTCCTCTAAGGCAGAACATCGTGTATGGCATAAAGATGCTTCCATTGTAACCAGCAAGACACCGAATGCCACGGTTTCTTATCCGGAAGCAGATAATGGCCGTAACGGCACCAATTTCCCGCTTCCCGTTGGTGCGTATTACGTATGTATCCGTCAGGACAATACCGTGATCGGTGAAATTGCACCGTTCGAGGTAGTGGCAGCGCAACCGGGTGTTTCTGTATCAAAGGCAGAATTCACAGTTGGAGAAGATATTACTGTTACTTACAAGAATATTACACAATCTTTGCTTACAGGAAATTTTGTCAGCATTGCCATTTTCAAGAAGGGCGATGTGGTTGGAAGACAGTCCTCTAAGGCAGAACATCGTGTCTGGCACAAGGATGCTTCCATTGTAACCAGTAAGACACCGAATGCTACGGTTTCTTATCCGGACGCGGATAACGGCCGTAACGGTGCCAATTTCCCGCTTCCTGCAGGTGAGTATTATGTCTGTATTCGCCAGGATAATACGGTGATTGGTGAAATTGCGGAGTTTAAGGTTGTGGCAGCGCCCAGTGTAACACCCAGTGTAACGTCCAGTGTGGCACCCAGTGTAACGCCCAGTGTGGCACCCAGTGTAACGCCCAGTGTGGCACCCAGTGTAACACCCAGTGCGACGCCCGGTGTGGCTCCCAGCGCGACGCCCAGTGTGGCACCCAGTGTAACACCATCGCTCACACTTTCTAAGACGGAATTCACAGTTGGAGAAGATATTACCGTTACGTACAAGAACGTTGAAGAATCCTTGTTGGATGGCAAGACCTTCGTCAGCGTGGCAATCTTCAAGGCCGGCGATGAGATCGGCAAACAATCTTCTAAGGCAGAACACCGTATATGGCATAAGGATGCTTCTGTTGTAGCCAGCAATACAGCCAATGCGACGGTTTCGTATCCAGATGCGGATAACGGCAGAAACGGCACGAATTTCCCGTTGCCTGCAGGGGAGTATTATATGTGTATTCGACAAGATAACACGATTGTGGGCGAGATCGTGACGTTTACGGTTCGCGAAACTAATATGTCTACAGGAGATGCAAATTTAGTATTTGTATGCAGCATATTTGTGATTTGCATAGGCGGGATTGTGGCATTTCGAAGAAAAAGTAAAATTGAAAATTAATTCTATACGGTAACAATAATTTGATATAAAGAGCAGGTGATTTCTTGGTTGAGAAACAGCCTGCTCTTTTACTTTTGTCTGGCGTTTTGCCAATAATTTTCAGAAATATGAACATTTGGCTATATTCTTTCGGAATAATGTCGTGGCATTCCGTTGCAAATCCGTTAAAAAAATCTTAAAATAGTGTTAATGAACTTATTAAAATAAACAGCAAATTATTGGAGGTTTTTTTATGAAAAAGATTTTTTTAATTGTTATGGCTGTGTTTATGTTTGTGTTGTCGGCATGTTCAGGCAGTGTTTCGACTCAAATAGGTGATCCTACTGCTGATGTGACGCCGGTTGTGTCTGATACACCGCTTGAAACACCTACACCTGTAGAAACGACTACTGAAGAGCCTACGGTTGCTCCTACTGAAGAAGCTACAGAAGATCCTTCCGTAATTCCGGCTCCGGATATTCTGCAGTTGGTATTGAAAGATGACGGAACGGCTGTTAACGGCGTGGAGAGTGGTTATGCGATTACCAACCATGGCGCTTCGAAAGACATTGCAAAAGATGCATCGGTTGGCATGAACGTTGCGACCTTCAAGGGTGGCGGTTGTGCATATAATATGGATTTGGTAGATGTATATGGCGATCTTGAGCTTTCTTATACCTTTGAAGTGTTCTTTAAGGCAACAGCACGTCCCTCTGATGATACCTATTGGGGACTTGTTGACAACCAAGAAGCCGGTGGTTTTGGATTGAATTTGAAGCCGGCAGAAGGCGGTGGACAATATATTCGTTATGCACAAAAAATTGATGGCGTGTACCAAAATCCCGGTGATTATAATATTGATTTAGATAAGTGGTATCATTGCGTGGTTACGTGGGATGAAACGCTGCTTGTGATGTATATCAACGGGGTGAAAGTAGGCGAATTGGATACAGGGTATGGAATTCCGGAGTTCACAACGGTGGATAGTGCAATGTATCTTGCGATT
>JAFYOJ010000072.1 GCA_017560225.1 Clostridia bacterium | reverse complement strand
TTGTGAATCGGCAATTCCTCGGGATACTTCTCGGTCTTATGGTATACGTATGCAATCTCAAACAAAGCAGCCTGAGGTACGCGGCGCGCATAGTTTACAGCAAGGCTGTCTAAAGCCGTGGGCAACATGCTGGTACGCATAATGGAGAAATCCTCTCCCAAAGGATTGGTAATCACAACTGCATCTCTCAAGCTATCGTCTGCCGCCAAGCCCAACTTGTCAAATACAGAAGGACTCTGGAAGGAGAAGGATACCATTTCATTGTAGCCAAGACCCGTAAGCGTATTTCTCACTTTGTCAGACAATTGCTGGGTACGACTTCTCTTGCCAAGGGTAGCAGAGCAACCGGAAAGCAAACTGGATTCAATCTTATTATAGCCAACGAAACGGGCAATTTCCTCTGCAATATCCGCATCGCAAATAAGGTCGTCGCGGAAAGAGGGCGGGATTACGTAGCCGCCGTCGGTACCGGTAAAATGGGGCTCGCATTCCAAATCAATTAGAATGGCTTCCATTTCTTCTTGGCTCGCGTGAATACCGATAAACTTGTTGATGGCATCCACATTGCATTCTACCTTGCGGGGCATCTTCTCCCCTGCCAAGCAGTCAATGACACCTTTACATACAGTGCCGGCGCCTAACTCTTCTACCAATTCAGCGGCGCGCTCCAAGGCTTTAGCACAAGTAATTACGTCCAAACCTTTCTCAAAGCGAGAGGAAGACTCTGTACGAAGACCGATCTTCTTGGCACCGCGACGAACGGTAACACCGTCGAAAATAGCAGACTCGAATACGATAGCAGGAGTATCTTCCCGAATTTCAGAATTCAAACCGCCCATCACGCCGGCAACCGCATTGCCGCCTTCAGGATCTGCAATTACCAACATGCTGGAATCCAGTGTGCGCTCCACTTCGTCTAAGGTAACCAACTTCTCACCGTCTTCTGCCCGGCGAACAATAATCTCGCCGTTATGAATGGTGCGAATATCAAAAGCATGCATGGGTTGGCCGTATTCCAACATGACGTAGTTAGTAATATCTACAATATTATTAATAGAACGAACGCCTGCCGCTTGCAAACGATCTCTCATCCACTTAGGAGAGGGTTCGATCTTCACGTTCCGAACCACGCGGGCCATATACCGAGGACACAAATCCGGTGCATCCACACGAACTTTCAAGAAATCTGTTACGGAAGCAGGATCTTCTTCCTTTACCACAGGGGTAGGGCAAGTAAAAGTGCCACCTTTCTTGGTCAGGTGCTTCATGGTGACAGCCGCTTCACGGGCAAGGCCTAAAATGCTGAAACAGTCCGCACGATTGGAAGTAACTTCGAAATCGATGACGGTTTCGTCAGCACCCAATACAGACATAATGTCTTTGCCGATCAAAGCCCGCAATTCCCATTCACTCTTATCTTTGAAATCTTCCAAATCCTGAATAATCATCAGGCCGTCTTCAATACCGCCGGGAAAATCTCTGTAATCCAAACCGATTTCTTCGAAAGAACACATCATACCGAAGGAATCTACGCCGCGGAGTTTGCCGTTCTTAATGGTGTGGCCGCCTACCAGCACAGCGCCATCCAATGCAACGGGAATAAATGCGCCTTCGCGAATATTGGCAGCGCCCGTTACGATTTGAAGCAGGCCCTCTCCCCCTACGTCGATCTGACAGATCTGCAGGTGATCGGAATTCTCGTGAGGACGAACGGACTCACAACGTCCCACAACTACTTTCTCAATTTCTGCCCCCTGGGCATCTACGCTTTCTACTTTGGTGCCGCTCAAAGTCATTTCAGAAGCCAACTCATGAATAGCTTCCTTCGTGTCAGCAACCACGTCTGTATAACTTAATAACCATTTTACAGGTGCTTTCATCGTTTCATTCTCCTCCCTCTAAATCAGAACTGGTTCAGGAACCGCGCATCGCCTTCAAAGAACTGACGAAGGTCGGTTACACCGAAGCGGGCCATGGCCGTACGTTCAATACCGATACCGAAGGCGAAACCGCTGTACTCTTTAGGATCGATGCCGCAACGCTTCAAAACATCGGGGTGTACCATACCGCAACCCAATACTTCAATCCAGCCCTCGCCCTTACATACACGACAGCCCTTACCGCCGCACGCCCAACAGGAAACATCTACTTCTGCACTGGGCTCTGTGAAGGGGAAATGGTGGGGTCTCAAACGAATCTTGGTTTCAGGACCAAACATGTGGCGGGCATAGACTTCCAAGGTTCCCTTAAGGTCACCCATGGTAACGCCTTTATCCACAACCAAGCCCTCAATCTGGTGGAAAATAGGAGAGTGGGTCGCATCCATGTTATCCGCTCTGTATACTTTACCGGGGCAGATGATTCGAATCGGAGGCTTCTTGTTCTCCATAACGTGAATCTGCACACTGGAGGTCTGGGTACGAAGCAACATCTTCTCCGTAATGTAGAATGTATCCTGTGTATCTCTTGCAGGATGGCCCTCCGGCAAATTCAACGCTTCAAAGTTATAGTAATCGTATTCGATCTCGGGACCGTCTGCGATTTCGTAGCCCATACCGATGAACAAATCTTTCATTTCATCACTAATTTGGTTAATGGGGTGAAGCGATCCTTTCGCACGGCTCTTGCCGGGCATGGTTACGTCCAAAGCTTCCTTCGCTAATTTCTCATCCAATGCCTTTGCAGAAAGTTCCTCTTTCCGCGCCGCCAATTTTTCTTCCATAAACGCACGCACTTCGTTGGCCATCTGACCTACAACGGGACGCTCCTCTGCGCTTAACTGGCCCATGCCTCTTAACACACCGGTCAGTTCACCTTTCTTACCCAAGAATGCTACCCGCAATTCTTCCAACTGAGAAAGTTCCTGACTGGCACTTACCTTCTCATCAAACGTACACCGGATTTGCTCCAGCATTTCCTTCATTCCCATGAATCTTCCTCCTTCTTATGTCTTGGCGGCAACAAAAAACCCCGTTCTTCGCGTATCTTACGCAAAAAACAGGGACGAAAAACATTTCCGCGGTACCACCCAAATTCTTATCGAACCTCGTGTCGATAAACACTCACTGATATATCGGTCAGACCCGTCGAACTCTACTGAACCGAGCCGTATGCCCGCCGTTCAAATCCGAAGCTCCGGAGAGAACTTCTCTTCCGTGTTTGCCGCCCCGCTCTCAGCTTGCCTCGGGACTCTCTGTACTGCCACGTTCGGAAAATACTTTGCTCCATCAACGCTTGTATTTAATTTACCCTATGATTATAGGCATTTGGGCGAGGCTTGTCAAGATGTGTATACCCATTCAATCCGATCGCCCGGTGCGACTCCATAGTCCCCCGCGCCGACGGACGGAAATGTGTCATTGACCTTGTATTTCCAACCGGATGTAGGGCCTCGGTCAAATTCCGCCAAACCATCTATTTCTGACACATAACCGGAGTTCGTAATAACAACGGGCAACTTCCATTTTACCGCCGCCATCCGCAGTACGTCCAAAACTGTGTCCCCCGCCTCGATCTCAAAAGATTCCGACCGATCTTCAATAGTAAGGACCACCGTTCCAATGGGGTTTTCTTTCTGTAAAAGGCTTTGCTCGTAGGTATCGGGGCTTTGAATCTGCAAGGTCCACACCCCTACCAGCGCCAAAATCCACACCACCACGATGGGCAGCCAATGGCGCAAAGCCCGTTTCTTTCTTATATATAATAGAATGAACACACAAAGGGCCGCCACCGTCAGTCCGATGCTCACCGGCACTTTGTAGGAAATCGTTTTGGTTGCCTGCGGCAGTTCCACGTATCGGGGCACCACTTGGAAAGGCGATCTTCCGGTGCGCAGAGTTTCCCGGGCGCAAAGGCCTTGGGCAGTAGCCATTGGGTTTACGTCTCCGTCCAGCGTGTGCCGATAACCGTTTTCCGTGTAAAATGTTTCCAAAGCGTCCCACACGGATTGCCCGTTCTTGATGAAACGGGAATCTTCTGCTGAAATTTCCAAACAAACCAAGGCCATGCCTACTTGGGCGCAGCTTTCTGCGTTAGAAACTCCGTAGCTTTTGAAACTTCCATCCTCTTGCTGTGCTTCGGAGAGGAATACAAGGGCCTTTTGAATGGAGCAGTCGACTTCCTCTTGCTGCCCATAGGGTGCCAGGGCACACAGCACCATAGCGGTGGCATCCACATCGGATGTGGTACCCACAATCCCCCAGCCGCCTTGCTCCGTTTGCAGGGACAGGATGGTTGCAAGGATTTGTTCCTCCGTATAATTTGGAGAAACTTGTCCGTTATTCACTAAATGAAGACCGAACACCCAGCTCATTAAACCTAATTTGCCCACGGTGTTGGCCATCACGTCTTCTAAATAAGAAGCAAACAAAGGACAGGTCTGTGGATCCAAGACCGCCAGACCTGCCAATGCAATTTTCTGCCTTGTAACCGCATTTTTGGTTAAATTCTCTTCTTGCAGTGCTGTATTGAGCGCCTGAGCATAGGTAGTCTCCTCTCCTAATCCGGAGAAAATATACCATTCAGAAACGCCGCCCACGTCGGACAAATCAGGTGCACTTGAGGAAGCCTCCACATTCCTCACACCTGCGCCGACCGTCAACATACATATAAACAAGAGAATTAAACAAAGGTTTCGTTTCATTTTTTCTTCGACTTTATAACCAATACAACAATAAGGATTACAAGAACCAGCACGCCGGCACCAATGATTACGTATGGAACAATCGGCGTTGCCTCCGGTGTAGATACTTCGGGCAAAGGTTCTGTGCCCAGATCAACCACACAAACAGGAGGAACTAACGTAAGCGTATCGGATGTGGCACTGATTACACAGCTTTTTGTTACAGCGACGGTGCATTTTCCCTCCGCATCCGTAACCACACCGGAATCTTGTCCATCCACCAAAATCTTCGCGCCGGCAACCGGTGCTACAACAGGTGCAAATGTTTCAGGATCAAAGCCCGAAGACTGCAAGGTCAGCGTTACATTTCCGGCTTCTTCCAATGCAATCGCATCCTGATCGAAATAGCTGAATGTGTCGGAAAATGCGGTGGTGTCTGTATAAACAAATGCCTTCACCGTGTTGCCCGCTGCCACAGGATCTGTAAGTCCCATAGGGGATGCATTGTTGAGGTAATAACTGTAACTTCCGCCATTCTCAACGCCCCACAGTTTCATCAAGCTTAAACCCCACGCAGAAGTCTCTGCGAGATAACCGGCTTGGGCGCCGCCCGTATAATACTGTTCGTGGGCACAGTACAAGGTATCGTGGATTGTAAGTTGTTGATCTTCATCCACATCGGTAACAGATACGGCTGCATGAGAAAGTACCAACTTTCCTTCGCCGTCAGAGATGGTCACGTAGACCGTGGTGGCGTCTTGTGCAAATGCCGGCATCACGCTCTGGCAAATCAGCAAAAGAGCCAAAAGTAAAATAGTAATTTGAGTACGCTTCATCGCGCTCTCCCCTTCCCGGAAATAATTTATGGTGAGCATTCCGACTTAATGGGTCATCGCCCAAATTACGGTAATGGAGGTTGCGACGGATTTTCACCGAGATTTCCTCATCCATAGTGGGAACATTTTTGCATATTCAGATTGAGTTGTCAACCAAATTTGTGTATACTATATCCTACGAGGAGGAAGTACCGTGATTTCCACAAGTCCTATTCATTTGGAATATTATACCGGCAGTCTTTTTGACGCCGTTTCCCAGATTGCAACACAAAATCCGAAAGGAATTGCTTTTGACTTTATGGGAAGCAGCGTCACCTACAGCACTTTGATTCAAAAGGCCCGCACCTGCGCCCACGCCTTAATTGCCCTTGGGCTCAAACCCGGAGATCGCGTAACTTTGGCACTCCCCAATTGTCCACAGGCCCTCTATCTATTCTACGGAATCAACTTGGCCGGGGGCATTGCCAATATGATTCACCCCCTATCCGCAGAACAAGAAATCGCATTCTATTTGAAAGATTCCCAAAGTACGCTGGCGGTCACTTTGGATCAATTTTACCCGAAATTTAAGACTATTTTACCGGAAACCGGCGTGCACACCCTGATTGTGACGTCCATCAAAGACGCCCTGGGATTCCCCATGACGCTGGGATATGCCTTCACGCAAGGACGGAAGATTGGGAAAGTGCCCGAGGGAGAGGCACTTGCCTGGAACGCCTTTTTGGAGAAAGGCAAGGGCGCCACGCAAAAACTGCCCACGGTAAAGGCCGCGGATCCGGCGGTGATTCTCTATTCCGGCGGCACCACCGGTACCACCAAAGGAATCGTACTGACCAATTTGAATTTCAATGCCCTTAGCCAACAAGTGATTGCCGCCAACCCTATGTTTGCGCCGGGAGATCGAATGCTGGCGGCCATGCCCATTTTCCATGGATTCGGGTTGGGCGTGTGTATCCACACTATGCTCACAAGCGGTGGCCGGTGTGTGTTGGTACCCCGTTTTACCCCCAAAAGCTACGCGAAGCTTATTGGCAAATACCGCTGTAATTTTATTGCCGGCGTGCCTACTTTGTTTGAGGCACTTTTGCGATTGCCGGGACTAGACAGTTTGGATATGAGTAGCTTGAAAGGCGTGTTCTCCGGGGGCGATTCGTTGTCGGTGGAGCTAAAGAAGAAGTTAGACAGGTTTTTGTTTGAGCACGGCGCTACTATTCAGGTGCGAGAAGGCTACGGCACCACGGAAACGGTGACAGCGTGCTGCTTGACGCCTTGGGATCGATATAAAGAAGGTAGTATTGGACTGCCTTTTCCTGATATGTATATGAAAATTGTGGCGCCCGAAACCGATCGGGAACTTCCGCCGGGAGAGGAAGGGGAAATTCTTCTTGCCGGTCCTACGGTGATGCAAGAATATTGGGGACAGCCGGAAGAAACGGCGCGGACCCTTCGCCGCCACGAAGATGGTCACACTTGGGTCTACACAGGCGATTTAGGTGTGATGGATTCGGAAGGGTTTATTTACTTCCGCGGCCGTGCGAAAAGAATGATCGTGTCTTCCGGGTATAATATTTATCCTGCACAGTTGGAGAATTTACTGGATGCCCATCCGTTTGTGCAAATGAGTTGCGTCATCGGCGTGCCGGACCCGTATAAAATGCAGAAAGTAAAGGCGTTCGTGAAGTTATCGGCCCTGGCGGAGCCTACAGAGGAAACCAAGGCGCACCTGATGGACTATTGTCGCAAACATATTGCAAAATATGCCCTGCCCTATGATATTGAATTTCGCGCGGACCTGCCCAAGACGTTAGTGGGCAAGGTGGCGTATCGAGTATTGGAAGAAGAGGAGAATCAACAATGACAGCAACAAACGTACAAGAATCTTTATTTTTTGGATTTAAACAACTGACCTTTACATTTTGCGATCGCCAAGCATTTTTGGTGTTCCCGAAAGAGCCGGATGCCGGTAAGAATTTTTTGTTAAAGACGGAATATTTCGGGGCTTTCCCCAATTTGGAACTGGCTATGCTGGAGCGAGGCTTCCATTTAGCCCACGTGCAAAACGAAACCCGCTGGTGCAAACCCTCCGATACAGAAATGCAAGCCGCGTTTATTCGCTGGCTCCACGAGGAATACGGGTTGGCACCGCGCTGCACACCCGTAGGTATGAGCTGCGGCGGCATGCAGGCAATTTATCTGTCCGCGAAACATCCGGAATTAGTGAATGCTTGTTATATCGACGCACCGGTGGTGAATTTACTCAGTTGTCCCGCCGGATTAGGGCGGGCCGGGAATGGTATGTGGCCCGAATTCGAACAAGCTATGGGCATTTCTTTAGCGGAACTCATCGGAAGTCGGGAACATCCTTTGGATTACGTACCGGCGATGGTGGCCGGCAAGGTCCCCGTTATGCTGGTAGCCGGTGACAGCGACGGCGTTGTGCCTTACTGCGAGAACGGCGCACTGGTAGATCAGATTTATCGTAAAATGGGTGGCGATATCACCACCATCGTAAAGCCCGGTTGTGACCACCACCCCCACGGACTGGAAGATCCAACGCCGATTGTGGAATTTATTTTGAAACATAGTTGATGGAGGACTTTTCTATGAAATTAGTATGGAATGGGAAAATGGTATCGTTCGCCAAGCTATCTTACTGGCACGAAACGGCGGCAAGGTAATAGTAAAATTACCCGACAGAAAATCCATTCCGATGGAAACGGTGGCAGGAAGAGAATATATCGTGGTTTGATTCACGTAAGCGGACCCCAATTGTGACCCGGTGCTTCTGTAGATGTACTTAATCCACCCGTAGGCGCCGGCGTTCTCGTTGCGGGCACTGCACTTTGGGTGGGTTGTTGCGTAGGTTGCTGGGTAGGTTGCTGCGTAGGTGTGCCCGTGGCAGATTGCGCGGGCGTAGGCGTTGCTTCGTCGAAAATATCCGAGAAATCTCCTCCCGGCTCTGTTCCTTCCGGATCTCCGGTTTCTAAGCCGGCAGTCGGTGCCACGGACGACGTAGCTTCTTCGGGTACCGTTTCACAAGTATTTTCACTTCCGCTACAAGCCGAAAGCAGGCAAGCGCCCAGTAAAATGGCAATGAAACTACAACATATAATAAACTTTTTTGTTTTCATAGATGGTCATCCCCCTTTTCTGAAATTATTATAGGAACATCTTGCGCCGAAGTCAATGATGTGTCATCGTTGGTACCCCTGTTTTGTCCAAAACGAGGGTACCATTTTTCAAAAACCAACATTTTGGTACCCTTTTACCGGATTTCGACACGGGAAAAGGGGTACCAAATCTGAAAAATCGCCGAAATGGTA
Organism: Clostridia bacterium; assembly: GCA_017560225.1. GTDB lineage: Bacteria > Bacillota > Clostridia > UBA1212 > UBA1255 > RGIG9099. The sequence continues at coordinate 282 of JAFYOJ010000072.1, read as the reverse complement.
CCCCTCCTGCAAAACTTTACTTTTTCTCGCGTTTGTGCTTTAATGAAGCAATCACTCGGGGGAGGGATGAACAATGAGTTATCACCAACTGCTTGCGGAGGAACGTCGACTTTCGCAGGAATTAGATCAAATCAACAAAAAATTGCCAAAATTGCCGGCGGGACGCTTGGTCTGCGTTCAAAGAGGGCATACCGTAAGGTGGTATCACCACCTAAACGGCAAACGCATTTATATTCCAAAATCCAATCGCAAGCTGGCAGTACAGCTTGCCCTAAAACGGTA
>JAFYOJ010000071.1 GCA_017560225.1 Clostridia bacterium | reverse complement strand
TACCGGCACCTACAAGGGAACGCCTGTGTCGGTGATGGGTTCCGGTATGGGCATGCCCAGTATCGGTATCTATTCGTATGAGCTTTACAGTATGTACGATGTGGATCGAATTATTCGGATCGGCAGTGCCGGATCCTATTGCAAAGAATTAGACGTATTGGATTTAGTTTTGGCAGAAAGTGCTTGGAGCGAATCAACCTTTGCGAAAGTACAAAGCGGTGTGGAAGAAGACGTGCTTTATCCCAGTGCAGAATTGAATCAAACAGTTTTGCGTGCGGCGGAGGAATGCAATCTGCCGGTACATCTGTGCCGCGTTCATTCCAGCGACGTATTCTATCATGAAAACAATGTGGCAGACTATCATACATTTTACCGTGAACATCAGTGCAAATGCGTTGAAATGGAAAGTTTTGCGCTGTTTCATAACGCTAATGTTTTGGGAAAACAAGCGGCTTGTCTGCTGACGATTTCCGATTCCTTTATCAATCATAAGGTTTTGTCTGCGCAAGACCGGGAAACGTCTTTCGATGCGATGATGCGGGTTGCGTTGGAAACGGCGATTTTGCCTTGTGAGGTAAAATAGGGTATAATACAAAAGCTTTTTCTCGGAGGTGAAGGACGCTTGACTTATAAGCTTTTGGAATATGATCCATATTTACAGCCTTATGCAGCGGATATCCGTTTGCGTATGGATAATTATGCCAAGAAACGCTACGAACTTGTAGGTCGAGATGGAACTTTGCGGGAATTTGCCAATGGTGTTGCTTATTTTGGATTTCATAAAACGGATGCAGGTTGGTGGTATCGCGAATGGGCACCTGCTGCGGAAGAAGTTTACTTGACAGGTGACATGGTGGACTGGAAGTGGCTGGAATTGAAGCTTACTCCTTTGGAGAACGGTGTGTTCGAGATTTTTTTACCCGGCACCCATACCCTTTACCACGGATGTCACGTAAAGACCATTATTCGCCATCACGGACAGTTATTGGAACGTATTCCTCTTTATATTAAGAGGGTGGAGCAAGACCCGCGTGACCATTCCTGGTGTGGTGTCATTGTAGATGAACCCGCCTTCCGATGGAAATGCAAGCGTTTTAAAATGCCGAAAATACCTTATATTTATGAGTGTCATATTGGTATGGCACAAGAGAAAGAGGGAATCGGCACCTATCAAGAGTTTATTGAGAATGTATTGCCTCGTGTGAAAGCGTTAGGGTATAACACGATTCAATTGATGGCTATTATGGAGCATCCGTACTATGGCTCTTTCGGCTATCAAGTGTCCTCTTTCTTTGCACCTTGCTCTCGGTACGGTACCGCTAATGGATTGAAAGCATTGGTGGATACAGCGCATCAAATGGGTATTGCTGTGTTATTAGACTTGGTTCACTCCCATGCTGTGCGTAATACCAAAGAAGGGCTCAATGAGTTTGATGGGACAGTTTATCAATTCTTCCATGAGGGCTCTCGGGGAGAGCATCCTGCGTGGGGAACGAAGTTGTTTAACTACAATAAAAATGAGGTTATTCATTTCTTATTGTCCAATTTAAAATATTGGCTGGAAGAATACCATTTTGACGGTTTTCGTTTTGACGGTGTTACCTCTATGTTATACCACGATCATGGGCTGGGGACTGCTTTTACGGATTATGGAAAGTATTTCTCCATGAACACGGATACGGAGGCGGTTACCTACTTACAATTAGCAAACGAACTGATTCGGGAAGTGCGCCCGGATGCGATAACTATTGCGGAAGATATGTCGGCCATGCCCGGTATGTGTTTGCCTATTAAAGAGGGTGGAATTGGTTTTGATTACCGACTTGCTATGGGAATTCCGGATTTGTGGATTCGACTTTTGGAGAAACATCGGGATGAAGATTGGGATATGTGGGAGATTTGGGGTGAATTGACCAGTCGCAGACCTATGGAGAAATATATTGGCTATGCAGAATCCCATGATCAGGCATTGGTTGGCGATAAGACCATTATGTTCCGGCTGTGTGATAGCAGGATGTACACAGAAATGAACCGACAAAGCACTGATCCCATTATTTCCCGGGGAATGAACTTGCATAAATTGATTCGTCTTGCTACTATTTCAATGGGCGGTGACGGTTATCTGAATTTTATGGGCAATGAATTTGGACACCCGGAGTGGATTGATTTTCCCAGAGAAGGAAATGGTTGGAGTTATTTCTATTGCCGCAGACAATGGCATTTGTCGGATGATGAGAATTTGAAATACGGTGAATTGGAAGAATTCGACAGATGTATGTTAGAAACGATGACGCGTTATCACGTCATGGGGAGTCAGCCGGTTAGCTTGTATATCGATAATTGGGCAAAAGTACTTGTGTATAAACGGGGAGAATTGATTTTTGTGTTGAATTTCAATTCTGCGTCGGAGATGGATTATTTGGTTACAGTGCCGACGAAAGGCACATATCAAATTGTATTGTCAACGCATCTGTCGGACGCTTCTTTCTATCAAACACAAGCGATGTTGGGAACGGACGGTTTGATTAAATTACCTATGGTGCTTCCTTCGAGAAGCGGTTTTTGTTTAAGAAAAATGGATTGAAATAGAAAGGGTCGAGTATATGGAACAGATTCCACATAAACCTACGGATTACGAAACATTAAATTTGCCGGAGAATGCGCCAAGAGAAATGGTAGAGCGAAAATATGGTGCTTTGCTTCGCGCGTATAAACAACGTACGGATGAATATGGTGTGACAGAAGAAGATTTGGCGTACTATCGTCGAATCACAGAAGCGTACGATCGCTTGGTGGGCACGGTACATGATTATAGTGATCCGAACCCGACTTCGATTATTCCGTATAAAGTGCGCAAAGTATACTATAAATTTTCGGCAAATTTTGAACATTATAAATTTCTACTCATGGGCATTGTTATGGTAACAGCGCTTGTTTTGATCGTTTTTATTCAATTTCGGGAGAATGAACATTATGATTTGAATATTAAATTTACGGGCGCATTTACAACCATGGAACAAACGGATTTTATTAGTCAAATGGATGCGCAATCGGAGATCACGGATAATCCGGATGTGTCTTTTTTCACGGTTTCGGATGAAACGGTAGTGGATACTGAATCCCAAAGTGCAGCTCTTCAATTTCGCTTGCAATTTCTAAGCGGTGCGATTGATGTTGTGTTTATTGATCGTGCGAATTTTGATGTTTATGTGGATGAACTGGTTTTCTTGGATTTGACGGAATTTTTGAAAGAATACGAAAATGATCCGGCTTTCGACGGGTTAGAATATATTGTTCATACTAATCAAGGGGGAGACGATTCTTTGCCTTCCGGTATTTATGGCATCGAATTTACGGAGCGGGGAAGTCAATATTTTGAAAATATGGATCTTTTGTGGGTGAATGATTATTTGCAGGGACAAGAAAGATCTATGATCTTGACGATTTGCCGGAAAGCGCAAAATATGGATAAAGCAAAAGATTACATTGCGGAAGTTATTGCACAAACACAAGGAGAAAAGTCTTGACGAAATAAGTCGAATATGTTAACATTCTGTTTATAAAATATGTCGGAAGGCTTTTTATGGTAAAAGTGTTTGAACAGTCGTTTCCTTTGGCATATACACAAGGTTTAAGTTACGACTGTTACCGTTATTTAGGAAATCATATTATAGACACGGCCCGGATTGCAGGAATGGATCTATGGACTGTGTCTTTTGCTGTTTGGGCTCCGGAAGCATCTGCTGTTCACGTCTGTGGTACGTTTAATCAATGGGGGCAGTCTTTTGTTGAGGGAGCCGATATGCATCTTGTTTCGGAGGGGATTTGGTATACCGAAATATCCGGTATTCGTGCAGGTGATTGTTATTATTATCAAATTACCAACAGTGACCATACGGTTTACAAACAAATGGATCCGTTTGCTAAATCTTGTGTCTTTCAGCCGGAGTTAGCTGCCGTGATTGATGGTGCGGATGATTTTCTGTGGACGGATGGAACCTGGATGGGAATGCGTTCTAAAATTGATCCGGCTATGATTCCCATCAATATTTACGAACTTCATTTGGGGTCCTGGGTTCACGGGGGAGGCACTTGTTCTTATAGAAGTATTGCGGATCAATTGATTCGCTATGTGTTGGATATGCACTATACCCACGTTTCTTTTATGTCCCTTTGTGAATATCCGTTTGACGGTTCTTTAGGATACCAGGTAGGTGGTTTTTACGCTGTTACCGGAAGATACGGTACGCCGGAAGATTTTAAATACTTGGTAAATCGTTTGCATGAAGCAGGAATTGGTGTCTTAATGGACTGGATTCCGGGCTATTTTGTCAAGGAACCCAATTGGCTTTACCGATTTGGCGGTACGTGGCAATATGAGTCTGCTATCGAGAATTTTCGTGAGAATCCATATTTAGGTACAATTTCTTTTGATTTATCCAAGGGTTCTGTGCGTAGTTTTTTGATTTCCAGTGGACTTTATTGGCTACAGGAATATCATTTAGATGGACTTTGTGTTAAGTCCTTAGAGCATATTCTCTATCATGACTTTGAGCGATCGCAACGTGTAGAACCCAAGAATATTTATGGCGGCAGAGAAAATTTAGAAGGAGTTTCTTTTGTACGTGACTTGAATATTGCTGCGCGGGAACGAGTTCCGGGCGCCGTGATGATTGCAGATGATCGAAGCGATTGGCCTATGGTGACGAAGCCTGTCTATTTGGGCGGTCTTGGCTTTGATTTTCGTTGGAATCGAAGTTGGAGACATGAAACGCTGGAATATATGGGGGCGGATCCTGTTTATCGTAGTTATCTTCACGGAAAGATGATTGTACATGCTTCCCAAGGTTTATCCGGAAATTCTGTACTTCCCATCGATCATCAGGACGTTACATTTGGACGTAAGACCTTGCTTTGTAAGATGTTTGG
>JAFYOJ010000070.1 GCA_017560225.1 Clostridia bacterium | reverse complement strand
TGCACACGTAGCCAGAAAAGCACAAGCAGGGGCCTGAAAATCCGTGGGAAACGCAGGATACGGATAAGCAATCAACAAATCGCATCCCCGCAATTTGCGATTCCGTCCTCGCACATATATGCCATCTTTAACACGGGATACCTCCGCCCCCGCCACCGTAAGCAGCCGAAGCACCCCTTCCATATGTCCGGGATTACACCCTAAAATCCGAGCTTCTCCACGTGTAGCCGCCACCGCCAAAGCAAAAGTGCCGGCTTCAACGCGATCCGGGATTATGGTGTAGCGCAAGGTTTCTGAATGGGTGCTAAACGGAACCGGGTGAGATTGCCAGATTCCCTTTTCCATAGAGATCTGTCCGCCACAGGCTTTTAAGAAACCCACCAAATCTTCCACTTCCGGTTCAAGGGCTCCCCCTTCAATGATGCAAGGCGACGGTGCATAGCAAGCCCCCATCAAGGCACATTCCGTAGCGCCCACACTGGGATAAGGCAAACGGCAAGAACCCCCGGTAAAAGTCCCTTGAACTTCCACCCCGGAAGCATGTTCTACAATTCGAAAATTGCCCAAAGCCCGCAACGCATCTAAATGATAATTAATCGGCCGGGCACCAATGGCGCAGCCCCCCGGATAGGCTAAATTACATCGTCCAAAACGAACCAATAAGGGGGCCAGAAAAGAAATCGATCCGCGGCAGCGGCTCATATAGGTTGCGGGAATATCATAGCGTTCCAGCGTGGTGGTATCCACGGTAATGACGTCACCGCAAAAATGAGTTTTCGCCCCTAAATAACGCAACGTATCCAAAAGACTCTCCACGTCTTTGAGATGGGGCGCCCGATGGATTTCGCAAGGACCGGCATAGAGAATGGTGGCGGCTAAAATAGGAAGCAATGCATTCTTGGATCCACTCGTAAGCACAGTGCCTATCAGCGGACGACCTCCGTCCATTACGTACTGCGTCATGCCGACTGCCCCCTTGAGAATACTCTATCTTCAAGGTATGCGTACAGCCGTGAAAAAGTGATTAGAACTTGGGATATTTCGATTGTTTGGAAATATTCAACAGGATACCCATATTGGCCATTAGAATCCACAATGCGGTACCGCCATAACTAAAGAACGGCAAAGAAACACCGGTAACAGGAATAAAATTGCTGACAACCGCAATATTCATAGCCACCTGAATGGCAATATTTGTGGTAATACCAAAAGCCAGCAGAGAGCCAAAGCGGTCCGGCGCATAAGAAGAAATCTTATAGCCTCTGGTAATCAAAACAATAAACAAAATAATGACAATTGCCACACCGATAAAGCCTAATTCTTCCGCCAACACTGAGAAAATAAAATCATTATACGGCTCCGGCAAATAAAGATATTTCTGCACGCTCTGTCCAAAGCCACGGCCAAACAGGCCACCGGATCCGATGGCATATAAAGACTGCAAGATTTGATAACTGCCGCCGGTAGGATCTTGTTCCGGATGTAGGAACGTATTAAAACGATTGCCAATATACTGGAAGTCCAAGGAACCGCTGCTTACCGCCCAAATGGCTACGGCACCGCCACAAACGACCACCAGAATAATACCCAGTATGAATGTAGGCGCCTTTACACCACACACAAACATCATCATGACCATCATTCCACCAATAATAACCACACAACTGATGTGAGGCTGAATGATAATTAACAAAATACCGATCGCAATGGGAATTCCGTAAATAAGGACACCCCACAAGCGAATACTCTTCTCCCGTATTTTAGGATGGCTGAGTACATACGCCATATACATAACTGCTGCCAATTTCAGCAACTCCGAAGGTTGAAATTCTATGCCCAAATTCAGCCAACGACGTGCGCCATTATACACGCGTCCCAAAGGAGACTGTACCAATACCAGGAAGATCAATGTCACGCCGTAGAACAGGAATGTAAAGCGACCAATCAGTTTATAATTTACCCAACTGGCAAGCAGCATAATAACAACACCACTAACAGCATAGAAAATTTGCGAACGCAAAATATCGTAAGCAGTAGCATCGTCTCGTTTGGAATAGGCCGATGCCGTACTGGCACTAAACACCATCATCGTTCCGATACCCAGCAGAAGCAGTATAACCAGAAGCAACCAGAAATCAGGTTGCCGGGAAAACATTTCCGTACGAATTTTAGTACGAAGTTTCTTTGTTTCAGAATCTGTTCTGTGCTTCCCTTCTACCATATCGGGAACCATTCCTTTCTTTGATTTACAGCGCAATACTGTAATACGCAATCACACAGCAAAGGGCTGTAAATGCCCAAAATACAAATACGACCTTCTTCTCCTTCCATCCGCACAGTTCAAAGTGGTGATGGATGGGTGCCATACGAAATAGCCGTTTACCCTTGGTCAGTTTGAAATACCCCACCTGCAGCAATACAGAGAGTGCTTCAATCACAAAGAGAAGACCTGCAAGGATCAGTAAAATAGGACGTTGTAAGACCAAGATACACGCACCCAAAGCACCACCCAGTGCCAAAG
>JAFYOJ010000069.1 GCA_017560225.1 Clostridia bacterium | reverse complement strand
CGGTTTATTTCTTCTACAATCATATAGATTCTGGGCAGCAACTTCTTAAACATAGGAATGGGCCATTTTTCCAAAGCTTCAGCTAAAATGGTATGGTTGGTGTAGCCAATGGTACGCGTTGTAATTCCCCAGGCTTCATCCCATTCAAACCCCTCCTCGTCGATCAAAATACGCATCAATTCCGGCACCGCAAGTGCAGGATGCGTGTCATTGACATGAATCGCTACATATTTATCAAACTCATGCAAAGATCCACCCATTTTCTTCACACGGCGAATAATGCTTTGAATACCGGCACTGGTAAAGAAATATTCTTGCTTTAAACGCAGTAATTTACCTCTTTCCGTAGAGTCATCCGGGTACAAAACGTTGGTAATGGCATTGGCAGCGGTCTGACTTTCTGTTGCTTTTTCAAAGTCGCCTTTACTGAAAGAAGCAAAGTCAAAACCGGCACCATCCGTTTCTGCACTCCAAAGACGCAACGTATTTACTACATTGTTATCATAACCGGGTACCGGCATATCATAGGGTACTGCTAAAATGGGTTCATAATTCGTAAGGGATGCATACAACTTTCCATCGTCCCCACGAATCATATAACAATCGCCGCCGAATTTCACCATACAAGCTTCGTCATCTCTGCGTGTTTCCCAAACGTTGGGAATCTTCAACCAGTTGTCCGGTGTTTCAATTTGATAACCGTTATGAATTTGCTGTTGGAACAATCCATAGCGATATCGAATACCCACACCGTGACCGGCAATACCGATGCTTGCCATAGAGTCAATAAAGCAAGCCGCCAAACGACCCAATCCACCATTTCCCAGGCCTGCATCCGGTTCCATTTCTTCCAAGGATGGCAAATCAAGTCCCATTTCTTGGAGACCCACATAAACAGTCTCTTTAATGCCCAAATTGATCAAAGTCGCATCCATTAAACGACCAATTAAAAATTCCATAGAGAAATAATAAACTTGTTTACGACGTTCTTTATCTCTTTGGGTAGCTGTTTCATGCCAATCTCTGGCCATATAGTCTCGAAGCAAGGCACCCAACGCTAAATACCGCGTAAGCGGAGAAGCTTCTTCCGGCGAAACACGGTATAAACTGATAATTTTATTCTCGTAATCTTTCTTAAACGTTTCCTTTGTTATATCTAACACAACAATAAACCTCCAACATCAGCAACACATTTCCTTGTAAAGCGCAATATAACGCTTTCCTTGTGTCTGCCAATCAAACTTTGTCTTCATAGCTTGACTTACAATGCCATCCCATACCGCTTTGTCTTCGTATTTAGAAATGGCATATTCAAGTGTATGGAGCATTTCGTGGGCATTGAAATTCGCAAAGGAGAATCCGTTTCCTTCGCCGGTGTATTCGTTATATGCAATTACGGTATCACGCAATCCGCCTGTTTCGCGAACAACCGGAATAGTACCGTATGCCATAGAAATCAATTGAGACAAACCACAAGGTTCAAACATGGACGGCATCAAGAACAAATCTGCGCCGGCATAAACCTGCGAAGCCAATCCTTCATCAAAACCGATATAAGCAGCAATCTTTCCCGGATAAGCGGAAGCATAGTACTCAAAGAAATCACTGTACTCACTGTTGCCGGAACCTAAGATAACAAACTGCAAATTCATCTTTAGAATATCTTCCATCACACACGTTACAAGGTCAAGGCCCTTTTGGCGTACCAAACGCGTCACCATGGCAACTACCGGCACATCGGGATTCTCGGGCAAGCCCAAACGATTCTGCAACGCCAGTTTATTGGCGGTCTTTCTCTTAATTGATCGCGCGGTGAAATTCTGGACCAAATGAGGATCCTTCAAAGGATTGTTCAAAGAATAGTCCAAGCCGTTGGTCACACCATACAGCTTGAAAGCTTTTTCCTGAAGCAGCCCATCCAAGCCCTCCCCATAATAGGATGTTTGAATTTCTTTCGCGTAGGTTTCGCTTACCGTGGTAACTTTATCCGCAAATACGATACCGGCTTTCATAAAAGAAACACCGTCGTGGAATTTCAATTTCTCGTCGGTATAGTAACCCATATTCAGGCCAAGTAATTCTTCCAATACAGATGGCGCAAAAACGCCTTGATATTTCAAATTATGAATGGTATACATACAGCCTGCTCGTTTAAATTCGGGACGATCGTAATACACATCACGAAGATACAAAGGAATCAAGCCTGTCTGCCAATCGTTACAATGAATCACGTCAGGATAAAAATCCTCCATATGACATACAGACTCCATCACGGCACGACAGAAGAATGCAAAACGCTCGCCGTCATCGTAGAATCCATAACATCCGGGACGCTTGAAATAATACTCATTGTCCACAAAATACACCGGAAGTCCTTCGTAATTCAAATATTGCAAACCGCAATACTGATTCCTCCATCCAACGGATACACCAAAAGAAGCAAGCTGGGTCAACTTAGAGGTGAAATTCTCAGAAATATCGCCGTATTTAGGCATAATAATCCGTACATCTACACCCTGTTCCAAAAGTGCTTTAGGAAGTGCATAAGAAACGTCTGCAAGTCCACCGGTCTTCATAAAAGGCTGAACTTCGGATGAAACAAATAAAACCTTCATATCGTATAATAATTCCTTTCACTTAAACATATTTCGTTTCTCAATAACCAAAGGGAACACACTATTTCCCTTTAGCTCTGTATTTTGCTCTATATCCACATTTTTGTCAATAATAACGTGAGAAAGTTTTGCCCCTTTATGAATACGAATGTTTTGGAGAATAATACAATCCTCCACCACAGCCCCTTCCTCAACGTCCACGTAACGGCCAAGCAGTGAATCTTTAACGGTTCCCATAATCTTACATCCGTCCGCAATCAGCGAATTGGATACATGACACCCCTCTACATAAAGCGTAGGCGGCTCATCTTTGATTTTGGTAAACACCGGACGATCCGAACGGAATAATTCATTGCTGACTTCCAGGTCAAGCATTTCTTTATTGGTCTTATAGTAAGACGATACGGTATTGATACAAGAAACATACCCCTTGAATTCATAAGCATTCACAGTCATCGTATCTATTTCATCAAAAATCATACTATAGAAACTGCCTTCAGTAGTACGGTTGGCGCTCTTATACATGAAGTTCACCAGCTTTTCTTTCTTCATCAGAAAAACTTCCATACAAATGTTGGCTTCATCTTCGTATCCAATATTCTTGCCCACGGATTTCACACGACCGGTCTGTTCATCCACGTCCAACGTATAACAGTTAATAAAATCCTCTGTCGCTTTCTTGCACTTGGTATAAACCACCGTCATATCACAACCGGAAGCTTCGTGTGCCTTTACCACAGCACGAAGATCCATATTGCATACCATATAAGAAGATGTCAGCACCACGTTTTGGCTCTTACTTCTGAACATATATTCCATATTGTTCTTCAAGAGCTTCGAATCCGTATGTACAAACTCACTAAGGGCGTGATTGAACATAAACAATCCGTCAATCTTTCGGTTCAAGTCCCACGGTTTACCGGTTCCAATGTGGTCAATCAAGGAGCGGGAATTGGATTTTGTAAAAATACCCACATTTGTAATACCGCAATTTACAATATTAGACAACATAAAGTCAATAACGCGATAACGACTGCCCACCGGAATTGAGGCAATGGGACGATTCGCAGTAAGACTTCGGATATCACTTTCATTTTCATCTAAATTAATGATGGCCATATAATCTTTAATCATACTTATATTCTCCCCCTTTATTCCGTCAAGCCGGAGCTTTCCAGCACTTTGTGATCCTCAATCACAACCACATCTTCGCCGTTTCCAATAACATTATTGGGTCGAACACAAACATGATCCAACAAAATACTCTTGTTCACAATAACATTTTCTTGGATAACGCAATTAGGAAATACAATAGAATCTACCACTCTTGTATTCTCTGCAATAGTGACGCCGGGGAAAATGACGGAGTGATTTACTTCACCCAGTACCACGCAACCCTCAGAAATCATACTGTCTTTGATTACTGCGTTCTTTCCAATGTACTGAGAAGGACGTGATGCTGTTTGTGTATACATCTTCCAATTACTTTGGAACAAATTAATTTCATTATCTACGTGAAGCATATCCATATTGGCTTCCCAGAAGCTCTGTACGGTTCCTACATCCTTCCAATAGCCCTCAAAACGATAGGCAATCAATTTTTCGTTATTGCCCAACATCGCAGGAATAATATTCTTACCGAAATCGTAGCTGGAATTGGGATCTTGTGCATCTTGAATTAAATAATTCCGCAACTTCTCATAGGTAAAAATATAAATGCCCATAGAAGCCAGCGTACTCTTCGGCGCTTTAGGTTTCTCTTCAAATTCTATAATTCTGCCGGTCTCATCGGTATTCATAATACCAAAACGAGATGCTTCTTCGATCGGCACGTCGATGACCGCAATGGTCGCATCAGCCTGTGCCTGAAT
>JAFYOJ010000068.1 GCA_017560225.1 Clostridia bacterium | reverse complement strand
GGTACCTACGCCGTCAGTTCCGCTGACCAAAACAGGACGGGTCATACCGGTAATATCCAGTTCGAAGAGACCGCCGAAGCCGCCTACGTCGGAACAAACGCCGGAAGTCATGGTCCGGGCGATGTGTTGTTTCATTAACTCTACAGCTCTGTATCCGGCGGTAATGTCTACACCGGCTGCTGCGTAACTTTCAGATTTAGATTGTGAATGCATGTTGATTACTCCTTTCCGCTCCAACAATATGTACAAAGTTTACATGGTTCCATTCCGATTGCCTGAATAATGCCCTCCAGGGACTGGAATTCCAGAGAGGCAAATTTGAATTTGTCGCAAATAGTCTGGCGCAGTTTCTTACCCCGCTCCGTCGTACCGTCTGCATACTCATCCATATACTTAAATCCTTCTTCCCCTTCCAGTTCCACAATCACACGGCGTGCAATCAAATCCATGTCATTGTTGTTCCGGGAGAAAGTCAAATATTTGCAACCGTACATAATCGGCGGACAAGCCGACCGCATATGAACGGATTTCGCACCGTTATCATACAGGAATTCAACCGTTTCCTTAAGCTGTGTTCCACGTACAATAGAATCATCTACAAACAGCAAATTCTTGTCCTGAATCAAATCATGGACCGGAATTAACTTCATCTTGGCCACTTTCTTGCGTTCTTGCTGTTTGGAAGACATAAAGCTTCTGGACCAAGTGGGCGTGTACTTAATGAAAGGTCTTGCAAAAGGCGTATGGCTCTGATTCGCATAACCGATGGCATGAGGGATACCGGAATCCGGCACGCCGCACACAAAATCCAATGCGTCTTCACTTTGGAGAATCGGATCATTCTCTGCCATGATTTCGCCGTTTCTGCAACGCATTACTTCTACGTTAATCCCTTCATAAGTAGAAGTAGGATAACCGTAATAAGACCATAAGAATGCACAAATGCGCATTTCTTTACCGGGAGCCGCCAACTGACGAACTTCATCCGCAGTAATCTCTACGATTTCACCGGGGCCCAATTCTTTCTCTAAGCTGTAGCCCAGTTTCATAGAAGCAAAAGACTCGAAGCATACGCAGTAGCCATCCTCTCGCTTCCCAATCAGCACCGGAAGACGACCCAAACGGTCTCTGGCCGCAATCAACGTACCGTCATCTTTCAGAATCAGCAACGATGCACTGCCTTCGATTTCTCTCTGCGCAAACTGAATACCCTCTACGAAACTACTCTTCTGGTCAATGAGCGCCGCTACCAATTCGGTGGCATTGATCAGGCCGCCTGTCATGGCGGTAAAATGGCCGCCGCTAAACGACAGGTACTGCTTAATCAAAGCCTTTGCATTGGTAATGGCACCTACCATACAAATGGCGTAGGTGCCTAAATTAGAATGAATCAATAAAGGCTGCGGATCGGAATCACTGATACAACCGATGGCAGAAGTGCCCTTCATTTCATCAAATACGTGTTCAAATTTAGTCCGGAACGGGGAATTCTCAATATTGTGAATTTCCCGTTGCAGACCGATTTCCTGATCATAGGCTGCCATACCGCCTCGTCTGGTTCCTAAGTGAGAATGGAAATCCGTTCCGAAGAATACGTCAGCTAAACAATCGTGTTTGGATGTGGCTCCAAAAAAACCGCCCATGATAGCTTTCCTTTCCTATGTGGTGAATTAAGCGAAGAACAGTTCAGACAATGTCATCGGGTCAATATACTGACCGTCTTTGTATACACGCATGTTGCCGGAAGCAATCTCATCGATGAGCATTACGCTGCCGTCGGGTGCATAACCAAACTCAAATTTAATATCGTACAGGATCAAGCCCTTCTCTTTCAAATCGTCCGCAACGATCTGTGTAATCTTCTGGGTCATTTCCTTCATATCGTCGTACTGCTTAGAAGTCATAACGCCCAAATCTACCAAACCGTCCTTGGTTACCAAGGGATCGCCCTTCTCGTCGTTCTTAAAAGTCATCTCTACGTAAGCCGGAAGATCAGCACCTTCTTCAATGTAATCGCTGTAACGACGGTAGAAACTACCCACTGCCTTGTGACGGCAAATAACTTCCAAGCCTTTACCAAATACCTTTGCAGGAAGAACTTCCATAGTGGTATTCGCAAGGTCAGCACTTACAAAGTGGGTGTTGATGCCGGCTGCATTTACTTTCTCAAAGAAATAAATAGACATACGAAGGTTTACGTCGCCTACGCCTTCAATAGTAAGACCTACGGAATTCTCACCGGGATCAAATACGCCGTCTTTACCGGTGCAATCGTCCTTAAACTTCAACAAATAGTGACCGTTATCCAGTGCAAATACGTCTTTGGTCTTTCCGGTGTAAACAAGTTTCTTCTCCATAATTTTCGACTCCTTCTTAATAATTGTAAAATATATCTTATAACAAACGAATTAGTTCTGTAATTGTTCCATAATGCCTGCATCTTTGGCAAGAACTGCCTGGGCATCGGAAACACGTTTCTTGTCCAACTTCTCAGCAAGATCGCTGTCACTGACTGCCAAGATTTGTGCCGCCAAAAGTGCCGCATTAGCACCGCCGTTAATCGCCACGGTGGCAACGGGAATACCGGTTGGCATCTGTACCGTAGCCAGAAGCGCATCCATGCCGTCCAAATTAGAGGACTTGCAAGGAATCCCGATTACCGGAAGCGTGGTGTTGGCCGCAATGGCGCCTGCCAAGTGCGCCGCCATACCGGCTGCCGCAATTAATACGCCGAAACCGTTGGCTCTTGCATTTCTAGCAAAATCTCTGGCTTCGTCCGGTGTTCTGTGGGCAGAATAAACGTGAACTTCAAAAGGAATGTCCAACTTCTTCAGCATATCCGTTGCTTTGCGGATAATCGGAAGGTCGCTGTCGCTTCCCATTACAATACCAATTTTCTTCATCGGATAACCTCCTTCGAATCATAACAATAGAAATAAAAAATGGGTACACTTACGTCGTTTATCTTCTGTAAAATGTACCCAGACGGTCGGTAATAAGCAAGGGGCACTCCCCTCGTCGTCCTTCGTTTCACTGTGGTGCTCCACAAATCCGTCAGTCGCGAAGAACGGTATGAAATTGACTTCTAAAAGATAGCACATTTCCTACCCTTTTGTCAAGGCAGAAACGGCGTTTTCTCACGCATCAATGGTGGAAATTGTTAAGGTGGTTTCCTCCAATACGTCCAAGAGAACTTTTACCGTGTCCAATGCCGTAAACAAGGTTACGTTGTTCTCTGTTGCATTGCGGCGAATCTCAAAACCATCGCTCATCTGGCCCGCAGAACCAATGTCCTTGGTATTGATTACGTAAGCGATATGACCTTGACGAATTGCCTCTGGAATTTCCTCGCTGCCATCGCCGATCTTGCCCAATACACGGGTGCGGATACCGTTCTCACGAAGGAAAGCCGCCGTACCGGCTGTAGCTTCAATATTGAAACCAAGATTATAGAATCTGCGCATCAAAGGAAGTGCCTCTTCTTTATCTTTGTCTGCAATGGTTGCCAGAATCGTACCGTAGTTTTGAAGGTGCATGCCGGATGCCTGCAACGCCTTGTACAAAGCGCGATTAAGTTTATCATCATAACCGATTGCTTCACCGGTAGACTTCATTTCAGGAGACAAGTACGCATCCAAACCGCGAATCTTATTGAAGGAGAATACGGGCACCTTTACGTACCAACGCTTCTTCTCTTCCGGATAGAGTTGGAAGATGCCCTGCTCTTTCAAGCTCTTACCCAAGATAACTTCCGTTGCAATATCTGCCAGGCTGTAGCCGGTTGCTTTGGACAAGAACGGTACTGTTCTGGAAGATCTGGGGTTTACTTCGATGACGTATACATCATCTTTCTCATCTACAATAAACTGGATGTTGTAAAGGCCTACAATGCCGATGCCCAAGCCCAGTTTCTTCGCGTACTGTAAAATGATGCCGCGAACCTTATCCGATACGCTGAAGGTGGGATATACGCTGATGGAGTCACCGCTGTGTACACCGGTACGCTCAATCAATTCCATAATACCGGGTACGAATACGTCGTGACCGTCGCAAATGGCGTCTACCTCAACCTCTTTACCTTGGATATATTTATCTACCAATACCGGCTTATCTTCATCGATTTCAACGGCAGTCTTTAAGTAGTGACGAAGTTGATCTTCGTTGCCTACAATCTGCATAGCCCGTCCGCCCAATACGAAACTGGGACGAACCAAT
>JAFYOJ010000067.1 GCA_017560225.1 Clostridia bacterium | reverse complement strand
ATCAAGGCAACTTTTGAAAGTTATGGATTTATTCCTTTGGATACACCTGTACTGGAGAAATCAGAAGTATTGCTGGCAAAGAGTGGGGGCGATACTGCAAAACAAGTGTACCGTTTCACAAAGGGCGATACGGATATGGCGATGCGCTTCGATCTTACCGTGCCTTTAGCTCGCTATGTGGCGCAGCATTACGGCGAATTGGTGTTCCCGTTCCGCCGCTATCATATTGGCAAAGTATACAGAGGGGAGCGTCCGCAAAATGGTCGTTTCAGAGAGTTCTATCAGTGCGATATTGATATTATCGGCAATGGCTCTTTGGGCATTATTAACGATGCGGAGATTGTCAGCATTATCAATTCTACCTTTGAAGCATTGAAGATTGGTGAATTTACGGTTATGATCAACAATCGTAAATTGCTCAACGGTTTCTTTGAAGCCTACGGTGTCACCGATACGGTGGAAGTGCTTCGTATTGTAGATAAGTTGGATAAGATTGGCGAAGACGCTGTACGGAAGGAATTGCTTGCTTTGGGTGTTTCCGATGCCAGTGTGGATGCAATCTTGAAATTGACTTCTTTAGGTGGCGATTATGAGGATATTCTGGCTCGTCTGAAGGAAATGGCCATTGACAATGAAATGTTCCAAACCGGTCTTGCAGAACTGGATGCGGTATGTGCCCAAATGAAGGCATTTGGTATTCCTGCGGGCCGTTTTACCATCAATCTGAAGATTGCCCGTGGTCTTGATTATTACACCGGTACCGTGTACGAAACCTATTTGAAGGATTATCCGGAACTTGGCAGTATTTGTTCCGGTGGTCGTTATGATGAACTGGCGTCGAACTACACAAAGCAAAGTCTTCCCGGTGTGGGTATTTCTATTGGCTTGTCCCGTTTGTTCTATCAGCTTTGCCAGGCCGGCATCGTAGATATGGGCGGCAGAAAGACTCCGTCTGAAATTCTCTTTATTCCCATGCAGGGAACGATGGGATATGCCCTTGCGAAAGCGCAGGAGTTCCGCCAGGCCGGTATTCCTTGCGAAACCTATATGAATGAAGGTAAGATGGGCAAGAAGTTTGGTTATGCGGATAAACTGGGTATTCCTTATGCGGCGGTTATTGGCGAAGATGAGATGAATAGTAACGTGGTTACTTTGAAGAATATGGCGACAGGCGAACAATTCACGGTCGGAAGTGTGGCAGAATATAAAACTTTTCGGGATAAGAATTGACAAACGTATCCGTATTCCGTACAATGAAAAAAGAGTTTGAAAGGGAGGCTACCTCATGAAGAATAGAAAGTTGTTGACTGATATTTTCACCGTTGTTTTAATGGTGTCGATTGTACTGGTATTGCTGGCGTATTTAAACATATTCCCGGGAACGGTTCAGGATGAAGGTTCTGTGTCTTATATCGTGCTTTCCTATATTTCTGTACCTTTAGCGTTGGTTTCCGTTGCCTTGATTGATTTGGTGTTTCCGCTTATTGACAACCGGGCTATGTTGAAAGAAAATGCTTACAAGATTAAGGCCGGTGCAAAGATTGTGCTTTTTGCCCTCGCTGTGATTTTCGGTGTGTTGTTCTTCATGACCGGTGTGTTTGCAACGTTGATTACCAATGATTTTATCGGGGTGGCGATTTTTGTGGCCCTTTATATTGCACAGTTCTGTATCAATTTGGATCCGAAGCCGGAGCCGATTGATGAGACCATTGAAGAGGCTGATATATATGCGCAGTACGATGAAGATGCTGAGGATGAGGCAGAGGAAGAATAATTTATTTTGATAGACGTATGTACATGGACGTAAACAATTTGTTTGCGTCCATTTTTATTTTGCTCAATCGTCTGGTGGCGAGAAATTTTATAGTAAGTACTTGACAATGGGTTGCTGGCTGTGTATAATGTCAAACGTTGGTTCGGTCAAGAACTGACAAGACAAATGTGTGCGGGTGTAGTTCAATGGT
>JAFYOJ010000066.1 GCA_017560225.1 Clostridia bacterium | reverse complement strand
GTAGCCAGAATGGTACTTAAATCCTCTTTGAATACATTTCCAAGGTTGATTATCCCTTCACTATCCAAACAGCAAGGAACCACCGTACCGTCCACGAGAATGCCAAATTGATCTTTTAATCCATAGCAAAAGAACTTCGTTCCTTGAATCTCCGCGTCGCAATCGGGCCAAGCGAACCGCACACCAAACTCAATATAAACCTTATCACAGATTCGGATCCCGCGGGTATTTTCTCGCCACGCTCCAGGTAGCCGTGCCTTCAAAACGTTTAAGGCAAAAGCATTCCGTCCTTCATCCGCGCCTTGATTCCACAGTCGAAATACAACAAGAGTCCCTTTCCCCGCAGCCTTTTGCGCGAAATCCGCAAGCATTTCCACGTACCGCCGGCAATCCGCCTCACTCCCCTGTTCAAAACTATGTAAGGAAATATTCACCTTATGAACGCCGGCTGCCAGAAGATCTTCACCACACATTCCCAGCAGCGTTCCGTTGGTGGTAATAATCGACTTATACCCTTTCTCCCCTGCCATTGTAACAAATACCGGAAGTTCCGGATGAGTCAAAGGTTCTCCCATTAAATGATAATAAATATATTGCGTATGGTCCGTAAGGGCATCCAGAATATAAGCAAATTCATCCCGGGTCATTTGCCTCAAAGGTCGCCTGTGCCCGTGACAGAAAGAGCAGTGCATATTACAGATATTGGTAATTTCTACGTAAACTTTGTTATACATAAGCGACCTCACAGTTATGCCCTGCAAGAAATAATCAAATATTCAAAAGCATAGATATTCTTCACAAATAAAGTTAAATCCGACGCTTCTCGATCAAGAGCCGTTTGGTCGGCGTGTTGCTCATAGTGCAGAGACGTCACGGTATACGTGTAGCGGTTTCCTTCCATATCGGTAAAATGGACCACATCCCCCACAGAAATTTCCCGATAGAAATCGTATTGCCCTTTCTGCGTGGTAGCGCCAATCTGCAATGTGCGGTCATAAACACTGCCGTCATAGCGACAGGGATAATTCGTAACCTGTCCCCAAGTTGCACAAACAGGAAGCACAGATTCATAGCGAGGCATTTCCAGGATACCTACAAAGTCGATGCCGTCAACAGGATAGACAGACATGGTGTTATCTCTTCGTTCTTCCGGAATAGCCCCTCGGGGTTCCGGAATCAAGTTCTGCAACGTTTCCACGTACGTTGCCGCCTTCGCTTCAGAAGAATGGATCTTCCACTGCCAAGAAACCAGCACAACGGCGCCAATCAACAGGAAACAAGCCCCAACAATCACACAAAATTTCGGAATATGTCGTTTATTTAGAATCTTCATGGGCGTTTCTCTTTCCTACAATGCCGAATATAACAAATATACTTCCTGAAACAATCATCAGGATAATGTACAGCAGAATATTGGAAGTATCTCCAGTTTGGGGAGGATCCAAAGGTTCCTCCAGATTGTCCGGGACAAAGGTATTGGTTAATACAAAAGATGTGTCCCGTTTCTCAACCGTCATTCTATAACCCTCCGGCGTATTGCGCTCCACCACCGTCCAAGTCGCTCCATCCTTTGCTTCGGACCACTGATAAGACCAATGGTTTTCTTCCGAAAGAATCACTGTTTTATAACTGGATCCGTTGCAAAATATTTCAACTTCCACTTGTTTCGGGCGGCTGTTTCTACCCTCGTCACCTTTCCAAAGCTTGATCACTTTCAAAGAAATGGTTTCATCTGGCGTTACCGGGGGTAAAATAGAAGCTTTCATAGTAGCCTCAACCTGATACTGCCAAATTCCCTCCGTGTTTAATCCGGGAAGCGCAATCAAAGCTGCATCAAAGAAACAATGAGATTCCCCCTGTTGTAGCATAACAGCGCTTACAAGATATAAACCGGGGGCTAAATCATCAAAGCAAACTCGGCCCCTTGTGTCTGTACGAAGCATATCGTCCGCCCGGATGTCCTCCGCAAGAATATAAGCCTCCAAGGTAGAACGAATCACGTTCCATTCGCCTTGTGTCCGAATTCCATTCAAAATCAAATCGGAGGACGCAAAAGGTTCCGTTAAGGTATATTGATAATCTGCAGACACGGTTGCCACTTGATAAACTTGTACAGGTACATCCCCATAAGCCGTTCCACCATACACGTATGAAAGTGTCAAGGAGCAATTTTGCTGCACATCAATAGGCGCTGTCGCATCCGCCGTAGAAGATGCCTGAACACAGTATGGCATGACCCAAAAACAACAACAAATCAAAAAGGCAATTATCGCAATTCTTCTTTGAGCCATTCATCTTCCTCCTTTTTAATAAGGGGTTTACTACCCTTATCCCTATATTTAACCATCAATATAACGAACAAAATCAATAAAATCGGTGCCGCAACTACCGGTGTTGCCACCAGGGAATCAATTTTGTATGCATTGGACGTAACGTGTAAAATGGGCGCCGCATTCTCAATACGCGTCCCCCGAACCAGCAATCGATGGGAATTGATGCCGTAAGGCGTACACGTCAGCAGCGTACACAAATCTTCCCCGGGAACAATTTGGATATCATTCACATCGTTTGGGCGAACCGTTTTAATTTGATCCACTTGGTACGTAACGGTACGGTTTAAGACGGTAACTGTAAAGGTATCGCCAATTTCCATCTTATCCAGTTCAGTAAAAAGCTTCGCATGAGGTAATCCACGGTGGGCCGATAACACACAATGGGTATTCTCTCCCCCCACAGGAAGAGAAGTGCCCTCTATGTGGCCACAAGCAACATTC
>JAFYOJ010000065.1 GCA_017560225.1 Clostridia bacterium | reverse complement strand
CGGTCGCCGCCCATTTCCTGTACCATAGGTACACTGGGTACCGCCACAGGCGTTGCAAAAGCAGATACAAAGGTGGCAAAGTGCGCAGGCGCAAGGCTATCTCGGAAGAAGAAGTATGCAATACCCAATGTGCAAGCCGGTACCACAATGGTACGGGCAACGGTTCCAAAGATAATTTCTTTCTTAAGTGCCGCTACTGCGGAGAACTCAAACTGGGCACCCAAAACTAAAAGTGCCAAGGGGATCGCCAGGTCGGCGAGATACTGGAGTACAGTGAAAAGAGGACCGATATTAGACAACCGGAAGGTAATATTAAACTGCCCCAATACAGAACGAAGGGCAATACATACAAGGGCTGCCGCAATACCCAAAATCAAAGGATTCTTGATAATGTCTAATACAATTTTCTTTACGGATGGTTTCTGTCCGTTGTTCTCGCCCAAAGCAGAAAGGCTGATGACCGCAAGCACGTTAAAGCAGGGAATCAAAGCAGCAGAAAGAATGGTTGCCGCAATAGCACCTTCCTCTCCGTAAAGCTGCCCTGCAAGGGGAATACCAATCAGAGAGTAACCGGAACGGAAGATAGCTTGCACCAACACGCCAACCCGGTCCTTCTTACCCGCAATCCACATACTGGCCGGCACAGAAACGCCGAAGATAATAAAGAGGGCAATCAACGCAAATCCAATAAAGCCAAAGTCAATATTGGAAAAATCCTCAATTTTATAAATATTTACAAAGAGCATCACGGGCATGAAAATCCGGAATACCAGTTTGTTGGCTTTTTGGGAGAAGCTTTCGTCCATCATGCCAAGTTTTTTCAATCCATAACCTACTACAACCGCTAAAATAATCGGTGCTACAGCGCTAACCGCAAAAATAAAAGAATCCATAAAATCTTCCTGTTCATACGCAAAATTTCGAACTTGGGTATTGTACGCCTTTGCATCTGCATCTTCAAGCGCAGGAACAAGAACTTTTTATGGATTTTTAGTGAACGTTTTAATGACGCTCTTGATTTCTCTTATTTATTCTTGGGTACGTAGAAATTTCTTTCATAATAACGGGATGGTTTTGATAATTCATAGTTGAAATTACTCAAACTCATTTGCTCACTCAATGTTTTCTCCCCGGAAAATAAATTCGTCCCAAGTCCTAAACGATTCCCGGCAATCTCACAGCCAATAGCCGCCAACGTAGTGGGGAACATATCGATTGTGGCACAAATTCGATTCTTCTCCTGAACAGGTGTTGCTTTTGCGTTAATAAAACAATTGTACAAATTCCGTTGATAGTTTTCAGTCAAATTAGAGGATACATAACTTGCATCCATAGTGGGATGGTCTCCACAAATGACAATCGTTGTGTTTTCATAAAAATCCTGTTGTTGAATCCAGGTCACAAAGTTTGCCACTTGTCGACTGGAACAAGCCAACACATTCTCATACTGTTCTGCATAATCGTTCCTGCAATATTCGCAAACGTACCCGTCAATATGATGGGTGTCTACAGTCAACATCGTAAAGGCAAAAGGCGCTTCTTGCTGAGAAATCGTCAGCAGTTCCTGTTTCGCCCACTCAAACAGCTTGGCATCTTCCATTCCCCACCACACTTTGTAATCTTCGGGGACCACGCCCTCCTGGCGTGCCGACAGCAAGTCATAGATTTTATCAATTCCGTGTTGCTCATAATATTGTTTCCGGCCACCAAAATTAGCATCGGAGCCTACCATTAACGTTTGATAGTATCCCGCATCGTGCAAAACGTCTGTTAAATTGGTAATTCCCGGTAGAAATGAGGATGATTTGCCATAACTGTTCCCGTCTACACCAATAGGAACCTTCAGCGGGACACCCGATGTTTGTGAAACCATCGCAGCAATCGTCCAGGTCGAACCGGAATGCGAGAAGAAACCGCCCACGCCGCTATTATCAGAAAAATTTACATGATCCTTCGCTAATTGGTAAAGTTCGGGAATTGCATTGATATCATTTCCCCCACCTAATTCGGTAGAAACAAAGGATACTTCCATCGATTCCAGAAAAATATAAATTAAATTTTGTTTATTTTCCGGGAAAACAATCGTTGTCGCAGCCGGATCCACATAATATTCTTCAAAAAGAGAAGACTTTTGCTTCATCAATTCAAGATATTCCGGGAGGCGTGCGCTCTGTGCACCGGAAGAAATCAAACAGACCGACAATACCAAGCAAATCAAGATCGACAGCAGTTTCGGTAAAGGGTATATGCACAAGCGAAACTTCTTACCAAGATAGGCCACCAATTTTCTTTTAGGAAGAATAAACAAAACAGTGGGAATGACGACTGCTAAAAGCACGGAAGGTACCAGTGCCTCTACAACAAAAGATTGCATCAAATCTCCACCCGTTCCGCCAACCCCGCCCATCAGGGTAAACAAAATAGAATCAAACCCGGTAACACCAAATACACGGATATACCAACTCGCAGCAAAGAAAGCCAGCAATGCCAGCAGCAAAATAATGCCAAAAATTACGCCAAGTACACTGCGCTTAATCTTTTCTCTTCGTTGTTTCATCTGCATCTATATCCTCAACTACAATTTGAATTTTCTTACCAAACAACAATTCTCCAAAAACAAAAAGAAGAACAGCCGGAATGACTACGATTAAGTAATGGAAAGCCACACTTGGAATCATTTCTGCATCCACCAATATAGGCGATGTAGCGGTTTTTAAGACAAACATCTTCACGGCTGTATAAACAAAATTAGCCGCCAAAGTATACCCACAATACCGATAAATGCATTGTCTCACCGTCAATCGTTTCTTCGACAAAACTTCAAAAATCCACACACCAACTACAGCCGGGAAAAAACAACAAATAAATGCGAACATACAACCGTCTCCTTCGTAAAAAGTGTACCACAAATACAGTTAAAAATCAATTTCGCGCACTTAAATACCCACTTCTTTGAATCCATTCCCGGTCAAGATCCACTTGGACCGGAAACCGGCTGCCCGCAGCATTGCTTCAGCTTCTTCAAAGAAACAGTCAATGAAATTTCGGTCGTGACAGTCGGAAGTGATCACGGCCCCAAAGCCGCAATCACAGAACTCCCGCAGAAAGTCCATTTGCGGATAAGGATCGGTGCGGTAGCCTCTTGAAATGGCGCCGGTGTTGACCTCAAATAAAGGAATCCGCCCTTTTAAAGCGTGAATGGCTTCAAAGCCTGCTTGCAGATATTCTTTTGAAGCAGTGTCCACAAAGCGACCTCGCTGATTGTTCTTGGTATTTAAGTCAAAATGCCCGATAATATCAAACTTGCCCTTCTCCGGAAGACGTGCCACCGTTTCAAAATATTGCTTGGAGAAGGCCATACCGTCCCCGCCGAAATGTTTATCAATATAGGCAAGGGTTTCCGGAAGGCCCCGGTCAAATCCCACAATCTGTCCCCGGACATCCAAATAATGAACGGAGCCAATTAAATAGTCCATGCCCTCTGTGGGCACCGTGGAATACATTTCATATTCCAAACCGCAGAAAATCTCAATTTGATCCGCATATTTACTTTGCAAAGCCCGAATTTCCCGAACATAATCTGCCATCTTAGCCACCGTCATTTGATGGGGATAGTCCGAGAATTCCATATAGGAATGTTCAGAAAAACCAATAGAATCAAATCCTCTTTCCATGGCTGTTTGAATCATGGCTTCCGGCTGATCCTTCCCGTCTGCATAGGTGGAATGGATATGTAAATTTTGTTTATTCTTCATTATAAGTACCTCATTTTACCGCCATAACACGTTACTCCACCCATACCGACCTTCCCGGTCCACCACTTCAACACGCACCCACTGTTCGAAATCCTTCAAAGGATATTCCCCGTAGGTCAGATCCTCTCCTCGCAGAATCTTGTCCGGCGCCCACACCGCATTGGACAAGAACATAATCTTGGTGCAGGGGCTACAACGCACAATGATGCGGTCTTCCTCCCGGGACACGTACAGTTCCGGGCCTTGGGTGGCGTAAAATGCACCTTCGCGCACCGCCTGTAAAATGGCATCCGCATCCAACGACGATGCCGCCACCATAATATAGGATTTAGTTTCATCATTGCCATCATAATAATGGACATCATCCGTAGCTAGCAGCGGATAGGCAATGCCGTGATTGGCCAGAAGATCTACAAAATACCCGGAATAAGGGCGACTGCTTTGATTAACATCGGAAACCGTATTGTAAATTTCCGTGGCACCGAATCCGGTCAGTGCCTGTGCATCTTGGGTTGTATTCAAAGACCATGCAGGATGGGCTAATATTGCAAGACCTCCGGCGCCATTAATGCCGTCAATCACTTCTTGGCGCGTAGCAGTAGGAAGGATACAAGGATCCTGCTTCATTCCAACACCCACAATATGCATCACACCGGCCACCGAATCCGTGGCGCCTAAATTGTATTCACAACCGGAAATAATTTTCAATCCGCAAATTTCATCGGGGCCATGATAGTTCCAGTGATCCGTAAGGGCAATGGCGTCAAAACCAGCTTCTTTGTATACCCGGGCAGCCGCCTCCGGCGAAAGTGCGCCGTCAGACAAAGTCGTATGAATATGAAGACCGACTTTATACCACTTTTGCCCAAAATCATCTGTATACATAACACGTATCCTCCTATAAAATAAGTTGTTGGAAGTCAATGTGCTATTAACTCCCAACAACGTACGTCCATTAATCTAATGCTTTACTTCGTGCCGAACAATCGGTCACCGGCATCACCAAGACCGGGCAGAATGTAACCGTGTTCATTCAGGCAACGGTCCAAAGTAGATACGAAAATCTCAATATCCGGATGTGCTTCAGCCACGTGACTAACACCCTCCGGTGCACCGATTACTGCCATAAACTTAATCTTGGTACAACCTTTCTCTTTAAGCTTCGTGATGGCATCACAGGCGCTGCCGCCGGTTGCAAGCATGGGATCCACCACCAAAACCAGTTTATCCTCAATGCCGTCGGGGAGCTTGCAGTAATACTCACAGGGTTCCAAAGTTTCTTCGTTTCTGTACAAACCGATATGGCCCACTCTTGCAGAGGGGAACAGCACGTGAATACCGTTTACCATACCCAGTCCTGCACGAAGAATGGGCACGATGACAATGGAATTATCCTTAATCATCTGCTGGGTACAAACTTCCAAAGGCGTTTGTACTTCCCGCTCTTCCGTAGGAACGCCCTCTTTCAGACATTCAAACGTCATCAGCGTAGTAATTTCTTCAATTAACTCACGAAACTCTTTCATACTGGTTCGTGCATCACGCAAGATCGCCACTTTATGACGGATCAACGGATGGTTGAAAATCGTTACATTGGGATATGCTTTCATTCTTCGTCAGCCTTCTTTCCGGATTTCTCTACTTTCGTTAAAATAGCGTTGGTAATAATACCGAGAATCAATGCAGTTGCAATGGATGTAACTTTGATGACGTCACCAACAGAACCGTCTGCCGCCAAACTATAGGGAATCTGAATAGACAGACCACCGATACCGGAAATCAAAATAGCCGCTACAACGAACAAATTCTTGCTGTTATTCAAATCCAAATCTTTAAACATCTTCAAACCGGATACAGCAATAAATCCGTACAGAGTCAAGCAAACACCGCCCATTACGCAAGAAGGAATGGTTTGCAGCACCACCATAATAGGTTTAATAAAGGAAAGGGCGATGCACATCACAGCCGCAGTCGTAATGGTGCAAATAGAAGCGTTTTTGGTAATGGCCACACAGCCTACGGACTCGCCGTACGTAGTATTAGGACACACACCAAATACGGTACCGGCAATAGAGCCTACACCGTCACCCAAGAGCGTTTTCTTCAAGCCCGGTTCCTGAATCAAATCACGGCCAATGATCGAAGAAAGATTCTTGTGGTCTGCAATATGCTCTGCAAATACAACCAGGGCAACCGGCAAGAAAGCTACGATAACTTCCACAATGCCGCCGGCATTCAAAAGGCCAGCCTTCCCATTAGCCGCTACAATCTCAGCAGAAACGTTGCCGGAAATCAATTCCTTCACAGCACCGATCAAGGCAAATCGAGGATAATCAATAATGGAAGAAATACCGCGGAATGCACCGTTGGCATCTACAAAATTATCAATAACCGGTTGGAAGTTAATAATCATCAAGTAATCTACATCCGCTACATGACCGATGACGGTAAAAATAGCCGCAGCTGCATAGCCGGCGGCAATACCCAAAATAAACGGAATCAAGCGCGCCATCTTGACTTTCTTCTGAGTAGAACAAATTACGATCACAAAGAAAGCAATTAAGCCACACAACAAACTAACCAAATTGTAAGAACCAAACTTATCAGAAGCATTAGCCTTTACAATATCGTTCATGGCATTCACCGCAAGAGAAAGACCAATCAAGGCCACGGTCGGTCCAATAATAACCGGCGGCATCAGCTTGTCCACCCAACCGGTGCCCACAAAGTGAATGAGTAAAGCCAGTACCACGTACACAAGACCGGCTATAACAGAACCTAATATAATACCGCAATAACCGTAGGCAACCGCTACGCCCAGTGAGTTCAAGAAAGCGAAAGAGCTTCCCAAAAATACAGGACTCTTAAACCGTGTAAATGCCTGATAAACCAACGTACCGATACCGGCACCTAAGATGGCTGCCGGAATTTGTGTAGGCAGGCCAATAATTGTTGGTACTGCGATGGTCGCTGCGAGGATTGCAAGCACTTGTTGCAATGCAAAGATCAGCATTTGTCCAAACTTCGGTCTGTCTTCAATGTCATAGATCAACTTCTTCTCCATATGGATCCTCCCAAAAACAATATTCTTTTTCTTTTGTACAAACTGTTATGAGTGTACCATATTTTCAAAAGAAATTCAATGGGATTTAGCCGATTGTAAAATGAATATTACCTGTACTGGTCGTAATTTCACAACGGCCGCCGACTTCACTTTCCGGGACACGAATATTGCCGGTACTAGTATTGGTAATAAACTGTTTTTCCGTCAAAAAATTACCTTTCACATTCCCGGTGCTGGTCTTCACGTAAATGGATGCCGCATCGCAGTCTTTAAATTTCACGTTGCCGGTGGAATTGGTAATAGCAATCCGATCCGTAACCTGCACGTTCTCCAAAGATACGTTCCCGGTGGCATTTTTAACGGTTAAATTACCCAATGTACAATCAGACATTTTCACGTTGCCCGTACTGTTCTTTACAGAAACGTCCCCCAGCACCGAAGACGGTACGTAAACGGTGATTGTTGTGGTGCCAAAATTAAAGATTTGCTGATACCACTTCAGTGTATCCACAACTTCGATCACAAGGGTATCTTCTTGCACCGTTACCGTGTGTTTTCGCTGCGTTTGTTCCCGGCAGACGACTTCCGTTTCGTTGGTATCAGACGGCACCAAGATAACGTTCGCCGTGCACGTAACAACCTTTATATTTTGATACGCCTCCGATACCGTATATTCATTGGTTTCACACGTACTCATAGATAATTTCATAAAATTCCATTTCACTATACTCATAGCACCTCCAAAAATCACACCGCCCAACACCACCAGCGAAGTTGCGATAATGGTTGCAACAATCGTACCTCTGCGCATCACACATTCTCCTTTCTTACAAAGCACCTCTTGATACCGTGCACAGCCACCCGAGTCAGCCAAACAGCCCCCTTCGTAGCGGACTTGCAGCCTATAAAGAAGAATATAGATAATCCTGTGCACACCAAACCGGCACCAATCAAAGCGATTCCGGAGATTTCATGGCCCAGACAAATAAAAATAATCCCACAAGCAATCAAACTCAACACGCTGCCGGCAAGGGCACCGAAAGAGGCCCACAAAGATCCAATCACAGACCAAAAGGCAACGCAAAGTGCAAATACCACGGCAAAGAGTACAAGTAGCAAAGAAAGCCAGATAGGAGCACCCACACTGAGCAGTACAACTTCCCAAGCATGCATACGTCGTTTGGGCGCAATCGGCTCTTTCTCCGCTTGTTCTGCCGCTCCGGCATCCGTTTCAGAATGGTGTAATTGAACGTCCATAGCATACCTCCTATTATGTTATATATCGTAATGTGAAATATGTAAAAGTCAAGTGCCCTTGCGGGTTTTCGCTAAAAAATTTATTGACATCGACACCAAAAAAGAGTATCTTATACTTTGTTATATTTACATATAACAAGACTTTATAGCTAAACAGGAGGTTCTCATATGGCAAATCAAAATTACAACCCTTATGACAACGCAAAGACCCAGTTTGACCGCGTAGCCGAGATGCTGGATTTAGACGAAGCGACCAGAGACTTACTCCGTCAGCACCGTCAGGAAGTTCACTTCACCATCCCCGTAAAGATGGATGATGGTTCTACGAAGATTTTCAAGGCATTCCGTATGATTCATAACGACGCAAGAGGTCCCGGAAAGGGCGGCCTTCGTTTCCATCCCCACGAGACTGCAGACACTGTTCGTGCACTCTCTATGTGGATGACTTGGAAGTGTGCTGTTGTAGATATTCCTTTGGGTGGTGCTAAAGGTGGCGTTATTTGCGATCCCCGTACCATGTCCCAAGGCGAACAAGAGCGTTTGTGCCGCGGCTTTATCCGCCGTCTCCACAACAATGTAGGTTACAACATCGACGTTCCCGCTCCCGACGTAATGACCAACGGTCAGCACATGATGTGGATGCTGGATGAGTACGAGTCCATCACCGGTCAGCGTTTCCCCGGCATGATTACCGGTAAGCCCGTAGGTATGGGCGGTTCTTTAGGCCGTACAGAAGCTACCGGTTACGGTGTAGTTTACTGCTTGCGTGAGTGCTTGAAGAATATGAACATCGACATCACCAAGACCACTGCAAGTATGCAAGGTTTCGGTAACGTTGGTGAGTACGCAGCGCGTATGTACGCAGAATTAGGCGGCAAGCTCATCGCAATTTCCAGCTGGGATATTGCAGACAAAGTTTCTTATACCTTCCGCAAGATGGACGGATGCGATCCTGCTGAACTTGCTAGTATCAAGGACGCTTTCGGTACCATTGATAAGAACAAAGCAAAAGAGTTGGGCTACGAAGTACTTCCCGGCAATGAGTGGCTCTCTCAAGACGTAGATATTTTGATTCCTGCAGCGATGGAGAATCAGATTACGCCTGAAGTATTCCCCAACATTTCCAAGCAAGTTAAGATTTTGTGCGAAGCTGCTAACGGTCCTACGACTCCGGACTGCGACCAGTTGATTCAGGATGCAGGCATTATGTTGATTCCTGACTTCTTGAGCAACGCAGGCGGTGTAACCTGCAGCTACTTCGAGCAAGTTCAAGGTAACATGAACTACTACTGGCCGAAGGAAGAAGTTTTGGAGAAACTCGAGAGTGCAATGACCAAGGCTTTCCACAACGTTTACGATTTGGCACAAGAGAAGAACCTTTACATGCGCGATGCTGCATACGTAGTTGCGATCAACCGCGTTGCAAACGCTGCAAAGATCAGAGGTTGGGTTTAATCCTTAAATAAACGAAGAGCCGTCTCAATGAGGCGGCTCTTTTTTTGCTGTGAAATTTCACCCAAAGTCCAGAATAGTTCCTACATCTATAACTTACATTTTTATTTCTTGAATTTAGGCAATAAATCAAGTCGAATGATACCAAGTAATGCCGACGCCACAGTAAAAATATGTGATGCAAGCATGGTGTACGCACCCATAAATAAATCGTATACAATCCAAACCGAACTGTTTAGCAGCATAATAATCCGATAATTCGTCGCTTTCTTCTGGGCAATGCCGAAGGCACAAAGTACGGCAGCCACCATTGGAAAGATGTCAATCCAGCCGGCAAACATAAAAGCCGAGCAGCCAACGTAAGCCGCAAGGATCACAGGGTTCAACCAACGGGGTGCCTCCCGATTTTTAATACGCAGCCAGAAGAAAATAATCGATTGCAGCGTTGCAATTAAATAGATGCCACACCCGGAGAAGCCGCCAATCAACACGTAACTAAGCATGCCGAAGCCATTGCAACCAATTTGACACAGCAATACACGCTTTATATCCTTCGTCTGCATGGAAGCAAATATAAACAAAAACACAAGGCCGCCAAAGATTTGCGATAAAATATACGTCATATCGTTATCTCCTATCTATCCTTGCAGTTCTTCCGCATCCAGCACGGTGTACCCCGCCTTTTGCAGTGCTTCTGCAAACAAACCGGAGCCTTCCACCAAAGTTCCCGAGAACGTTCCGTCGTAGATTTGTTTCACGCCGCAGGTAGGACTTCGGGACTGTAAAATGGCGCATTGGATATCTTCCCGGCGCGCGAGTTCCATAGCACGCGTTACTCCTTCTCGCAAAAGAGCGTCCACAGTATTGCCGCTTCGGTCCATCACAATGCCGTCTACAATTTCAACCGGCGTTCTGGGGCATCCCAAACCTGCCAGCATTTCAGGGCAAATAGGCAACACTTCCTGCCCGCCCACGTAGTCCACCACCGCAGGATTATAGTTATTGCCACCATTATATTTACAATTTTCGCCCAAAAGACAGGCACTGACCAAAATCATAACAAGCACCTTCTACGGAAGCAGCCGTTCCGGCACATTTCTGTGCCCGGTTCTGCATACGCGGAAACCTTCTGCATATTTTCGATCACATTGAATGCCGCGAAGGCGGGCAAACGTCCTCAAATCGTCCAGCACGTCAATTCCGTCATGGTCAAATAACCATTTTACCTGACTTTCGTGACAAGACAGCATCTGCAACTTCTGCTCAAAAGTAGAAGTAATATCCACGTACTCCTCCGGCTCGCAATTCAAGAGACAATTATTATCACAATAGTAAATAGGCGTCAACGGAACTGCCGGGCCTAAATCCGTTCTGTAATGGGGCACCGTGGCCGAGAATGAAGCCTGAAACACAAGTTCAGATACAGCGGCATGGTCCACCATATAATCATCGGGAGAATGGGTGATAATGAAGTCCGGTTTTGCACCACGGATAACACCCACCAATTGGTCGTGAATCGCGGTATCTCCCGGATTGATGCGTAAATCGCCTACGTCACAGGTACAGATTTCAAAACCTGCCATTTGTGCAGACTTTTGGGCTTCTGCAATGCGGATTTCCCGCAATTCTTTCGGTTCGATGACCATGTGACCCATATTGCCGTTGGCTACGTGGCAAACGGTAACCGTATCGCCCCGCATTTTACACCGAAGCAGTGTGCCGCCGCAGTAAACTTCCATATCGTCAGGATGACAGGTTATTGTCAAAACGTTCATACGTTCACCCTTTCTTGCCATAATACTTCGCCAGTGCCGCCACATCCTCTGCATCCAGCACACCGTCGAAAATCATCAAATCATCCACTGTAGCCGGGAGCGCACAAGAATACTTGCCCGTGCCGTCCTGCCCGATATTGAGGCCGCCAAGTCCATCAAAAGAAACTTGCTTCAATGCATCCGGAATATCTACCGTGGTAACCGCACCGAAATCGTATTGCAAGGATACCTTCCCTGCCGTACGATCTACAATCAAAAGCAAATGCATCCAACCCTCGTTATAATCCAAAGGCATAAATGCGCCCAAATCCATGCGTACAGCACCGTTGCCCGCATTAAAGACAATATCCTCTGTATTTCGCAAAGACAGTACAAATCCCGGATTCAATCCGCTGTTCCAATCTTTATTAGAAAGAAGAACGGGATCTCCCTCCGTACCTTCTGTCTTAATCCACATGGAAATGGAGAAACTGTCCTTTCCGGGTTTAAAATCCTCCACGGAAACATAGCCGTCATCCAAAGACACGCCCTGTCCGTAATAGCCCTCCACAAAATAAAGTTTGCCGGATTGGGAAGTTGCACCCCCCTTGCGATCCGCCACATTGCCGTCAAAGGGCAAATAAACTTTCAAAGGCACCTTCACAGATTGCGAAACATCCTCTGTGGGCGTGGGTTGATTAATATGTTCCCGATTGGAAGCCGGTCCTTCATAAACAGGACGCGCCTTCGCCGTGACCCCTTTAAACAAACCGGAGGGCACCCGGGCCGTCCAAGTTTCCGGGCAATCATAACCAAGGGCGTACAACACAATGGCCGCCGTGTCGCGGATTTCGATATCTCCAATCGTACCTTTGCGCACCGACTTGCCACAAGCAGCAAACATCACGTATTTCTCCCCGTCCGTAAGACCACCGTGGCTGTTTCCGTTGCCACCGTGATCAGAAGTGACAATGAAAAGTGTTTCGTCCAACAGACCCTTTTCCGCATAAGCCTCATAAATCTGTCCAATATAGCCGTCTAATTCTGTAATTTTATCCAAATGGGTTTGGGTGCCGTAGCCCCCTGCGTGACCGGCGCCGTCAGCTTCATCGAATTGCACAAAAAGTGCCGTGGGATCATGGTCCGCCATATAAGCAACAATTTCTTGTGTCAGTGCAGCGTCCCCTATGCCACCCTTCTTATATACCCCAATATCATCCTCCACAATGCCCACGTTAATGGGATTCCAGTTGGTGAAAGAAGCCAGCACCGCATCCGGGTTATTGTCCCGAATGACCTTAAAGAAACTGGGGAACAGGGAATCCGACGGATACGCCCGAGATTCCACAATACCATTGGTCAGACGGTGATATTCCGGTGTCACACCATGCAGCATTGAGCCCCAGCATTGCGCGCTGATGGTAGGGTCCGCCGATAACATTTTATATGTAATGGCACCTTTTGCAAAAATTTTGTCCAAATTCGGCGTTTGGGCGTCACGGAAAAAGGCGCCTGCGCCATCCACCCCGATGACAACCACGTGCTTATAGGGCGTCGTCGGTGTTGGCTCACCGG
>JAFYOJ010000064.1 GCA_017560225.1 Clostridia bacterium | reverse complement strand
TAGCGGAGCAGTTAGAGGGCTTGAGTGTAGCGGATTCTGCTGTCATCGTGGTGGCAGGGGACCAGGTTTCCGTGGGTGCCCAGAAGGCTTGGGATATGGTCAGCAAACGAAACTTGCCCAGAATGTTCTTTGTGAATAAGTTGAATGAAGAACATTCCGATTTTGGTAAGTTGTACGCTTCTATGCGAGAAGCTTTCGGTATTTCCTGCGTTACGTTGCAGATTCCTATTTTTGATGATCGTACTTTGGTAGGTATGGTGGATACCGTTAAGATGATCGGTTATAAGATCGGCAGCGATGGTACGTTTACGGAAGATGTGATTCCGGATTCTGTTCGAGAGAAGGCAGAGAAAGTGCATCACGACCTGGCAGAGGCTGTTGCGGAGTCCGATGAGGTTTTGATGGCGAAGTATTTCAGCGGAGAGGAATTTACCGTTGAAGAAATGATTGCCGGTCTGAAGAAGGCGATTTTGGATTGCAACTGTGCCCCTGTTTTGGTGGGTGCTGCCAATGAGAATACGGGCGTTAAGAAGTTAATGGATTTCATTTTGGAATATATGCCCAGTCCCGTTGATGCAGGACCGCAGCTGGCCACAGATAAAGAAGGCAATTTGCTGGAGCTTCCTTTCGACCCAAACGGCCACCCGGTTGCCTTTGTATTTAAGACCATTGCGGATCCTTTTGTAGGTCGTTTGTCTTTGTTTAAGGTATTCTCCGGAGTGTTTAAGTCCGATAATATTATGTTTAATGCGAATAAAGAGGCAGATGAGCGTTTCTCCCAGGTATTTGCTTTGCGGGGCAAGAAACAAGTGCCCGTAGAGGAAATTATTCCCGGTGATATCGGTGCCGTTGCCAAGTTGACTTCTACTTCCACCAACGATACGTTGGGTAGCCGGAAGAAGCCTATGAAGATTGAGCCTATTACATTCCCGGAGCCGCAGATGATGCAGGCGATTATGCCGAAGTCCAGAGGCGATGAAGAGAAGATTATGAGTAGTTTGGCGCGTCTTGCAGAAGAAGATCCTACCTTTAAGTTTGGTTTGAATCCTTTTACCGGCGAGTCCGTGGTTATCGGTATGGGCGACCTGCACATTGATATTATTATGAGCAAATTGAAGGCTCGCTATGGCGTAAGCGTGGATATTCACGATCCTAAGATTGCTTATCGGGAAACCATTCGCAGAAAAGTTACGGCAGAGGGTCTTCATAAGAAACAATCCGGCGGTGCAGGTCAGTACGGTAAGGTTGTCATTGAATTTGAACCGGGTACACAGGATGAGCTGGAATTTGAAGAACGGGTATTTGGCGGTGCCGTGCCCAAGCAATTCTTCCCCTCTGTTGAGAAGGGCCTTCAGGACAGTATCCAAAAAGGTGTATTGGCAGGCTATCCCGTTGTTCGCTTGAAAGCAACTTTGGTGGATGGAAAATATCACCCTGTTGACTCTAAAGAAGTGGCTTTTGTGTCCGCTGCTCGTCTTGCATTCCAAGAGGGTATGAAGCAGGCCAGCCCCGTATTGTTGGAGCCTGTGGTGACCGCCTATATTTACGTGCCGGAGCGCTACATGGGCGACGTTATCGGCGATATGAATAAACGCCGCGGTCGCATCATGGGCATGAATCCCAAGGCAGGTGGCATTCAGGAAATCGTGGCAGAGGCGCCTATGGCGGAGATGCAGCGTTATGCCATCGATCTTCGTGCTTTGTCCCAGGCCTATGGCAGCTACCGTACCGAGTTTGCACGGTATGAAGAGGTGCCGGAGCCTATTTCTAAGAAGATTATTGAAGAAGCGGCAGTTCGTATGAAGGTGGACGGCGAGTAAGGATTGGTTGGATTTAGTTGGTGGGCCCGAAGTCAGTGATGGCTTCGGGCTTTTTGTATGGATTGGATATTTTGGGTGTAAAATGGATGTTTTGTGTCCACGATTTTGAGGGTTTCTGGACATAAACACGTGAAATTTAAGGCTACGTGTCCAATTTGCTTGAAATTTTGTTGCGAAACACTTTTTTCTGGACACATACGGCCTTAAAAACGTATTTTGTGTCCATTTTATTTTTGGGAAATAACTTTACTTTTTTTATTTCCCGTGTTTGAATGAAATAGATCATATTCCGGGGGGAGAGTTTATTATGATTGGTAAAATGATGGAATTTGAGAAAAACAGGGTAATGACTGAGAAACGCCGTATTGAGCAGGAATTGGAAATTTTGCCTAAAGGAAAATTGTGTTTGGTGCGGAATCGGTCATGGACGAAATGGTTTTATTACCATAACGGAGAACGGCACTATATTCCTAAGAGGAATCGCCGGCTGGCGGAGCAATTAGCCCGCAGAAAATACTTAACAGAGCGATTAGAACAATGTAACGGACAACTGGAAGCAATCGAAGCATATTTTACACGCATAGCCACAAGCGGTACGGAGAACAAGCTGCTACACAATAAAGATTACCAGGAACTGTTAGCACCCTATTTCCAACCGCAAAACCAAGAACTCGCGCATTGGGCCGAGGCACCTTACGAAAGAAACCCCTATCGCATAGAAAATTGCATCCACATGGTTCATGTGGGTTTATGGGTGCGGTCTAAATCGGAATCCATGATTGCGTCCTATCTATATCAACATAAAATTCCTTTTCGCTATGAATGTGCCTTGAAGCTGGGGAAGAAAACCATTTATCCGGATTTCACATTGCGGCATCCGAAA
This sequence comes from Clostridia bacterium, assembly GCA_017560225.1. Lineage (GTDB taxonomy): Bacteria > Bacillota > Clostridia > UBA1212 > UBA1255 > RGIG9099. Next base: position 808 of record JAFYOJ010000064.1, on the reverse strand, counting down.
ACCGGAGAATACTACTACCTGGAGCATTTTGGCCTGTTTGAGAACGGGGAATACCGCCGCCATGCGTTGTCTAAGGTAGAAGATTACGCATTGAACGGGATTTATCTCGATCAGCACTTGATTGTAACTACTGAAACAACCAAAAATCCTTTTTCCGTAACACAACTGATTCCCCAGTTGCAAGCCACTGCATTTATATGATAAAATGAGCGGGTATATCGGCTACAACTTTTATTTGCGATATACTTGGAGGAATGACCATGATGGGAAGTCGAGAAGTTGCCAGTGCCGCCATTCGTGTTGCGCTGAGCAAAGACCGAGAAGAAGAGAAACGGCTCCATGGGGCCTATGCACAAGAGGGCATTATGACTGCCGGTGTGGATTTTGGCGGTGAGTTCATTACATCTATCACGAAGATGATTGAGCGCGCTGTTGTGGCGGCAAAGCGTGAGGGTTTGATTGAAGAATCTCACGGAGAAGAAGGTGCTGTGGCCGGTGCTGCCAGAGAGGCTATTTCTCAGATTATGAATAAGGCTATTGGTTTGAACGTAGGCGGCAAGATTGGTATTGCACGTTGCGACGACCATATCAGTGTTGCCATGTTCTTTGGCGTGGGTTTGCTTCATTTAAATGAAATGGCTATTGGACTGGGTCATCGGGTGATTTGATACCGAGCACGGAAAGGGGTAGTTATTATGAGTCAGCATTACAGCATTGCGTTGGACGGGCCTTCCGGCGCGGGAAAGAGTACGATTGCCAAGATTATTGCAAAGGAATTGAATTATATTTATTTGGATACAGGGGCTAT
>JAFYOJ010000007.1 GCA_017560225.1 Clostridia bacterium | reverse complement strand
GGTGTGATGCATCCTGTTTTACCCGCATCTGTACCCAAATTTATATTGCCTTTCGGATATCACTATGGTACAATCACCTAAACTTAACTTAAGAGAATAGGAGACAAGCTTTTATGAACAAAAAAATCAGCAATTCGATTATTTATAACGTCTATCCTACGTCGTTTTACGACAGCAACGGAGACGGTATCGGCGACTTGAAGGGTATTACCCAAAAGCTGGATTATATCAAGCAGTTTGCGGATATCGTTTGGGTAAATCCCGTGTACAAGTCGCCTTTCAGAGACGGTGGCTACGACGTGCAGGATTACTATCAGATTGATGAGAAATTCGGCACCATGGAGGACGTGGAGGAACTGACCCGTGAAGCCCACGCAAGAGGTATGAAAGTGCTTTTTGACTTGGTGGTTGGCCATACTTCCGATCAACATGAATGGTTTATCCAGTCTCAAAAGGACGAACGAAATGAATATTCCGACTACTATATTTGGAACGACGACGTTTTCGGTTGGTGTCCGTATAAGCACATGACGGGTAGTTGCGAGCGAAACGGCAACTATTTAATTAACTTCTTCTGCTTCCAGCCCGCTTTGAACTTTGGCTTTGCCAAGAAGACACAGGATTGGCAACATTTGTACACCGATGAGGCTTGTTGCAAGATTCACGAAGTGGTTATTGATATTATTAAGTTCTATATGCAGAAGGGCATCGACGGTTTCCGTGTAGACCTTGCCAACAGTATTGTGAAGGACGACGAAGACGGAAAATGTTCCTGCGAAGTTTGGACCAAGATCTTCGGTCGTGTGCGGGAAGAATATCCGGAAGCGATTTTCGTTTCTGAGTGGGGTCAGCCTAAATTTGCGGTGGCCAACGGCTCTTTTGATATCGACTTCTTAACCCATTGCTATGATGACGGATACAATTTGTTGCTTCGTAAAGAAGCCGGCATGAACGTGTTTAAGAGCGACGGCAACAGTTACTTCCGCAAGGCCGGGAAGGGCGAGTGTAAGTCTTTCTTTAATTATTTCTTGGAGAATAAAGCTGCAATCGACGGCAAGGGTTATATGTCTGTTGTATCCGGTAACCACGATTTGCCGCGTGTATCTATGGGCAGAACGCCGGAGGAACTTAAGACTGTGTTTGCTTTTATCTTGGCGCTCCCTAACATTCCGTTGATTTATTACGGCGATGAAATTGGTATGCCCTATACGCCGCTCAAGACGAAGGACGGCGGCTATTGCCGTACCGGTGCCCGCACGCCGATGCAGTGGAGTGCAGGGAAGAATGCCGGCTTTAGCGAAACCGACGGGGAAACATATTTGCCTATCCATGAGAACTACACTACGGTCAACAGCGAGGTGATGGCGCAGGATGCAGATTCTCTCTTGAATGGGGTAAAGGCTTTGGTGGAGGCGAAGCGTGCTTATTTAGGCGACTTCACACCGGAGGCCGGGTTTGAACTGGTGCAAGATGCATATCCTGTGGTATTTAAGCGTGTTTGCGACGGGAAGACTTTCCTTTGCGCCGTGAATCCTTCGGAGGAAACTTACACCATTAACGTACCCGCAGGGGCGAACGTGTTGGCTTCCGGCAATGCTTCCATAGAGGGCAACAAGGCGACGCTTCGCGGTGTCTCCTATTTGTGGTTGCTGGCGTAAGGTAAAATGGTCGTTTGTATATTACGATAGGTCGTGGAAGCCTCGAAATCGTTGTTTCACAACCCATTTTTGGTTTATTGGGTCGCGAAAATGCTTGTGATGGGCTTCTGCGACCCGAATTTTTGCATAAATTCGTGATTGAACGGAAAAATTGGGTCGTAGGGCAGGTAAAACGTTAATTCTACGACCTCAAAGGGGTCGCCGGATTGACAAAATCAGTGTTTCACGACCCGTACAACCAATTTTGTTATTATATTATACTATTTGCAAACTGATTTTTTATGGAGGTATGGAGAAAGATGAAAATATCAGTGATCGGATGTGGCAGATGGGGAAGCTGTATCGCTTGGTATCTGGCCACAATCAAACACCATCAAGTGGTGCTTTACGGAAGAAGCACCAGTTCGGACTATCAACATTTTACCCAAACCCGCAAGAATGACTATTTAACCCTGCCGGACACCACTGACTTAACCGATGATCTGCACCACGCAGTGACCGCTTCGGACGTACTGGTGGTTTCTATCGGCGCCCAGGGATTTCGCGATTTTTGTCGCGACTTGAATCAGCGGGAAGACGTGACAGGGAAGACTTTCGTGCTATGTATGAAAGGACTGGAGTCCGGTACGGGCAAGCGTTTAACCCAAATCTTTCGGGAAGAAATCGGAGCCAAAGCCCAGGTTGCAATCTGGGTAGGGCCGGGGCACGTACAAGATTTTGTCAGCGGACGCCCCAGTTGTATGGTAATTGGCTCGGATGACATTGAACTTACGAAGATGTTGGCGGGCGCTTGCAACAGCTCCTTGATTCGTATGTATTACGGCCAGGATTTAATTGGATGTGAAGTAGGGGCGGCTGCCAAGAACGTAATGGGACTGGCGGCAGGGATGCTGGATGGCTATGATTGTCCGGGATTGAAAGGTGCGCTGATGGCCCGGGGCGCTCGGGAGATTTCCCGTTTGGTGCGGGCTATGGGTGGCAATGAATTGACGCCTTACGGGCTTTCTCATTTGGGAGATTATCAGGCTACTTTATTCTCGGCGTACAGCCATAACCGTTTGTACGGCGAGCGGTTCGTACGGGGGGATCCCATGGATAAACTGGCTGATGGTGTAGATACTTGTAAGGCGCTGATGCGGCTTTCGGATAGCTACGGCGTGGAGTTGCCGATTTGTCAGGCGGTCCATCAAATTTTGTTCGAGGGGGCATCGGCGGCGGAGACCCTTCAAGGGATGTTCGATCGGGAGAATAAGTTGGAATTTTAAGGTAAAATACTTGACGAAATACCCCATTTCATTATAAAATAAGAAGAACGCGTTTTTGAAAGCGCTGTATTATGAAAAGGAGTGTGTTGCGCATGAGTATGTACAACAAGAAAAGTGTAGAAGATATTGACGTAAAGGGCAAGAAAGTCATTGTCCGTGTAGATTTCAACGTACCCTTCGATGCAGAAGGCAACATTACAGACGACAAGAGAATCGTAGGTGCATTGCCTACCATTAAGTATCTTGCGGATCACGAAGCAAAGGTTATCCTTGTTTCCCATTTGGGCAGACCCAAGGGACAGTTCAATACAAAGTATTCCATGGCTCCCGCTTCCAAGAGATTGGGCGAGCTTTTGGGCAAAGAAGTTATCCAAGCAAGCGACGTAATCGGCGCTGATGCAGAGGCTAAGGTTGCTGCACTTAAGGATGGCGAAGTTTTGATGCTGGAGAATGCACGTTTCCACGCTGAAGAAGAGAAGAACGATGCAGAGTTTGCAAAGAAGCTTGCTTCCTTTGCTGAGATTTACGTAAACGATGCTTTCGGTACTGCACACAGAGCACACGCTACCACCGCAGGTCTTGCAGATTACCTGCCTGCAGTTTCCGGTTACCTCATTCAGAAGGAAATCAGCATTATGGGTAAGGCACTTGAGAATCCTGAGAGACCTTTCGTAACCATCTTGGGTGGTGCTAAGGTTGCAGACAAGCTCAGCGTTATTGAGAACTTGCTGAACAAGGCTGACACATTGATCATCGGTGGCGGCATGGCATTTACCTTCTTGACCGCAAAGGGTTACAAAGTTGGCAAGTCCT
>JAFYOJ010000063.1 GCA_017560225.1 Clostridia bacterium | reverse complement strand
CAGCATACGACAGGCTGCATCTACGCGAAGGGTATTCACGAAAGACCGAAGGGACATATTCGTTTGTTGATTCAGCACCTGAGAGATATAACTCTTATTCAAATGCAGTTCCTTGGAGAGGGTTTCCAAGGAGATTTCCTCGGTAAAATGGGTGCAACAATACTCCAATATACTCTTTAAAGCATCTTTGGAATACGTCTTCTTGGGGGTCAACGTGATTCTTGCCAGAATTTCTTTCATAGTCAGAATTGCATAGGCACCGATTTCAGGCAACCAATAAGGTTGCTTTGCCGCAATCATCTTTTGCAAATAGTAAGCCAGCGCAGAGCCATCCTCAACAGAGATTACATTGTCTTCGGGCAAAGAATCCCGCACCACGTTCTCCATCTCCATCAATATATGAGATGGAAGAATCAGAATCCAGAATTTTCCCTGCATCGGCGGAACATGATAATAATGGCTTTGATTCGGGAACAAAATCAACAAATCCCCTTTCTTCAGCTCATAGACACGACTATCCACCACGGCGCGTGCCGTGCCGTATTCCACGTAAATCACTTCAAGTTCTTTATGCAAATGCGGAACCGACCAAAGATCGTCGTCTGTAACAAAATCCAAAGGTTTTTGCTTGTTCTCATAAACAATCGCCATAAGTACCCCCTATTCAATCACGTTTTTGCACAAGATAGCCCATATTTTGTGACGGAAGGATCCATCCATTTCTATCTTCTTGCAAGAAACCGCCTGTGGCAACCACATTCTGCTCATCAACACGTAAAGGTTCATTGCTATTATTAAACAAATATACAATCTTATAGTCTTCCGACTGCGTATGTTTCTCAAAAACGCCCTTCTTACCATCCGCATACGGATACGTTGCAATCGGGCAAGAGGCCAAAATACTGCGAAGCAAATTACAAAGGGGTTCCGGACGTAAATCATGTAAGGAATAGCCCAGGGAGAATCCAAACAAGTAGATAGCACCTTGGCCGTAGGAAATCTTTTGTAATGCCGGTGTGCCATCGTCAAAGCGTTGCAGAACTTCACCGGAAGATACTGCGTATTCCGTTTTAAAAGGACGAATGGCAACACGCTTTCCATCCAAGGTAATTTCCGTATGGGCCATTCGACGCTCCCGCATACGAACTTGTGCCATTCCTCCCAAAGGAAGATCGTAGGGATTCATCCAAGTATTCGTCCCACGCAGGCCAAAACCTTCATCCGCCAGCACAATACCGCCTTGCTCTACAAAAGAAACCAAATACGGCACCATTTCATCCCGAATAATCGCTTGATACGGGAAATATAGCACTTTATACTGAGACCATTTTTCCGGTTCTGTAGCGCCCACGTAATCTACGTTGTAATTCATTTCCCGAAGGGCACGATACACACCGGCATGGGACACACGATAATAGTAGAGCGGGTTAGAATGATCAAAACTATAATCCATGCCACAGGAATCATCAATTTCAGAAATCAACGATGTATTGAAGTCAAATACAATGGCCACGTCAGCATGTACGGCTTCACACCCTTGCAAATACTCCATATTGCGATGAATTTCTTCTCCGAAACGAGCTACCGCCTCTGCGACTGCGCGTTTAGATCCGTCTGCACGAACAAGACCGGCGCAATCCGCCTCATGCCCTACTCGTTCTGCCCGATACTGCCAGTAAATAAGGCCCTTAGCGCCGGTTGACAAAGCAGTATACAGTTTAAAGTTCATATCATAGGGTGTATCATACTCTCCTTTAAACATACCGATACCGGGATAGATTTCATGGACAAAATAGTTCTTATCAATAGATCTTAAATAATCATTGAGCATCATAAATTCCATCCGTTGATTCTGCGTGCCCATTAGTGTTGAACACGGAATGGAAGTCCCCCAGAAATCAACTGCTTTGGATACGGTATAATCGTCGCAAATATCCCCTAAGGATGCCTGGAATGCCGCCGTAAAGCCTACGTGAGACATCACAGGATGTACCTGATCATATTTACGAATCCCGTCATAAACAAAGCGTAAATAGTCATACAAATTCTTGCCGCCACGGAATTGTTTGAATTCATAAATATCCCAATATCCATGGGGCATTGCAGGTAGCGCAATGGTTTCAAAAGAATCCTCTGCGGTGCCATAAAAAGCATTCAGTGCTTCGATGGTGCCAAACTTCTCTTTCAAATATGCGCCAAATTCTTTCCGACAATGGGGACAGAAACAGTCCTCAATGGGTTTATTGCGAATTTCATTCCATGCATTCCATAAAATCAAATTAGGATGGTTGGCGTAGCGTTCCGCCACTTTCTCTACGAATCTTCGGGCCGCATTTTGAACGCCCGGATTGGTAAAGCAAGGTCTCCAACCGCCGTAAAATGCACCGTGACTACCACCTCGAAGTTGCTCTCCTTTAGGACCAATGCGCGTGCCGCCATACTTATCAAACACATATTGGGGTGCGCATTCCAGCAAGAATTTAATAATTACTTTTCGATTATACTTGACCGCTAAATCCATCAAACGATCTACGTCATCAAAATTATATTCACCCTCGCGAACTTCATTCCAGCGCCAGTTAATACGAATTTGGAAAGCATCCAAGCCCATTCCGTCGAATTGAGCGATATCCCCTTCCCACTCTTCCGGCAAAGGTGTAGGACTTCTATAATATTGAGTTCCATGTATAATTTGATCAAAAAACATCTCTTTATCCTCTATTTCTGTTCAGTTCCCATTCCATATAACCTTCCGGGAGCAGAATAATGGGTTCGTCCCCTGCTTTAGAAGAATCAACCTTCTCTAAGTAACCCGCTACACATT
>JAFYOJ010000006.1 GCA_017560225.1 Clostridia bacterium | reverse complement strand
ACGGATACACTCGTCCGTTGCGGAGGGAAACATTCGAGCCAACGGTGAGAATGTTGTCTACTTCAATACGGCAAGTAAGGGACAAGCTGTGGGTGTGCTTGTACCAAAATGAGCCGTAAGGTTGCAAGGATGCAGAGGCAATAGATCGGGATTGCTTCTGCTCCGACGCAGCCTTTTAAGGAGTCCAGAGGGAACGGATGGCACACTCCTTGCATCGCAAGGTATAGTGTGTTACACCGTATAAACGCAGAGTAAATTTGCGAAGGCAAATTTGCTCCGCTTCGGTGAAGTTCTGCCGCCCCGCTTAATGGCGGCAGGGCTTCGACGAAAGCATAAGGTGTGACAACGCCGCCGCGTTTGTGCGGTGTACCCGCGTCCCCTCGCTTCTCCACACGTACCCATCAAAATTACGACTAACAGGAGGAAACGCTTATAGCAGTACACGCAATTTTACGATTTAAGAAACACAAGGGCGGCACGATACTCAGTGCGCAGAAACACAATGAACGAGAGAAAGAAGCCTACAAGTCCAACCCCGATATTGACCTTGAAAGGAGCAAGGATAATATTCACTTGAAACCACCCGCACAGAAAAGCTATCGCAAGATAGTGAAGGAGCGCATAGCTGAGAGTGAATGTAAGACGGTCATCAAGAAGAATAGTGTGCTTCTTGTGGAAACGCTTATCACCGGCTCACCCGATCTGCTCCAACCGATGAGCCACGATGAAATGCTCGCCTATATGAAACGCGCCTACGATTTTATGGCGGAACGAGTGGGAGAGCAAAACATCGTATCCGCCGTTATCCACCTTGACGAGAAAACACCTCATATGCACCTTTGCTTCGTGCCGCTATCTGAGGACAACCGACTGACCGCTAAAGAGATCGTCGGCAACCAAGCGCGTCTATCTGAGTTTTGGCAGGACGGCTTCTACGAGTATATGCACGAAAAGTATGAGGTCATTGAGCGCGGAGAGTCTGCAAAGATCACTCACCGCAAGCATATTCCCGTTTGGCTCTACAAGAAAGCCGAGCATCTTGACAAGATGTATTCCGAGGTCGAAGCCATACTCTCCAATATCGGTATGTTCAACGCCAAGGGTAAGTCCGAAGAAGCTCTTGCCGTTTTGCGAGAGTGGGCAAAGGAGGGAGAATATTTCTCATCCAAGGTCAAGGAAACCACCAAGCATATCGAAGGGCTTGAACAAGAGGTAAAGACGCTTTCCGCAAAGGTCGATAGAGAGAGTTCCAAGGTGTTCGATCTGACACTTGAAAACAAACGAGCAAACCGCGAGATTGAGAAACACAAGACCGACGTATATCTTCTTGAACGGCAAGTAGAGCGTTACAAAAAGCTTGTCGAGAAGATACCGCCCGAGATAATGGCGCAGATCAAGGGTAGCCGAAAACGCGACGATGATTTTGGAGATAGATAAGGAGGATATTGCTATGAAGAACAAGGATTACAGAACAATTCACATCATCACCCCCGAAACCGACGCGGAATATGATATGATCCAAGAAATTCTGAGTGAGAGCCGCAATCGACTTCCCATGCTTGAAGCAATGACGAAGGAAGAACGCATAGAGCACTTCCGCAAGGGATTGTTCCCGCGAAAGCTCGATTTCGATTTGGATTTTGGCAGCACGGTCATTCACGTTAACACCCGCTTTGCTGAAAACTCCAAGGAAAATGTCATTGATCGTGTTCGCAGGGTGTCGGACAAAATAAATTAACAAAGTTACGCAGACTTTAGCGTTGTAAAGTGTTGAAATGTTTTCTCGGATGTGGTATAATATAGGTGAACCTACAATTCATATCGCATCCGACCGAGGAAAGGAGAACAATGAATAATAAGTCGGATAAGATAACAGCCCTCTATTGCAGACTGTCACGCGACGATGAACTGCAAGGAGAGAGCAACTCAATAACAAACCAAAAATCTATACTTGAAAAATACGCAAAAGAAAACGGCTTTAGAAATACGAGGGTATTCGTGGATGACGGTTGGTCGGGAACGAATTTTGCAAGACCTGCCTTTACGGAAATAATGGAGCTTGCAGAGGCGGGACAGATTGGAACGCTTATCGTGAAAGACCATTCCCGTCTTGGACGTAACCGCTTGGTCGTTGGACAACTCTTGGAAGAAGAATTTGACCGCCTCGGTGTTCGCTATATTGCCATTCTTGACAATATCGACACATCAAAGGGATTGAGTGATTTTCTTCCCGTGCAGGATTGGTTCAACGAGATGCACGCCAAGAACACCTCTCAAAAGGTGCGCGAGGTGTTCAAGCACAAGGGTGAGGCAGGTATTCCTCTGACTACGGGATTGCCTTACGGCTATATGAAAAATCCCGAAAATCCCAAGGAATGGCTAATCGACGAGCCTGCCGCTGAGGTAGTGCGCAAGATATTCGCTCTTTGTGTGGAAGGATTCGGACCGACGCAGATCGCAAAGAAGTTGACCGAAGAAAAGATACCGACACCCACGGAACATTGGATAAGCACAGGGCGTAAATGTTCCGCCCCGCCCGCTGTTCCCGGAAGGTGGGTAGCAAGAACGGTTGCAGACCTCTTGGAGAAGCAAGAGTATGTGGGAGATACGGTCAATTTCCGTTACACCACCAAGTCTTTCAAGAACAAAACGAGGGTACACATTCCCGAAGAAAATTGGAAGATATTCGAGAATACCCATCCTGCCATCATTGACCGAGAAACCTATGCCATCGTCAAGGAGCTTCGTAAGCACAAGCGCAGACCATCTCGTGGAGGAAACGTCAGTATGTTTTCGGGAATCGTATTCTGTAACGATTGCGGAGGAAAGCTCTATTATTGCACGGCGAAGAATCTTACACACGAGCAAAATTGGTTTACCTGCTCCACGTCAAGACTCAATAAGGATAATTGCTCAGCGCATTTTGTGCGAGAGGTACACCTTGAACAAGCCGTCCTGCAAAGCATGCAACGTGTCTTTTGGTATGTGCAATGCTTTGAGAGGAAGTTTGCCGAGCAGATGCAAAGCCGTTCTATCGAGGAAAGCCGCAAGGAACTATCCAAGAAAAGACGGGAGCTTGAAAAGACCGAAAAGCGAATAGCCGAGCTTGACACACGTTTTGTGCGTATTTACGAGGACAACCTATCGGGTAAATTGTCCGATGACCGCTTTGCTCAGATGTCTAAAATGTACGAGGACGAGCAGGCAGAAAAGAAAAAGCTTGTCGAAACACTTCGCACAGAGATCGAAGAGGGCAAGCAGCAAACGGACGATATTGAAAAGTTTATTGCCAAGGTCAAAAAGATAACCGAGGTAAAGGAGCTTACTCCCGAACTTGTCCACGAATTCGTTTCCAAAATCGTAGTCCACGCTCCTTACCGCAAGGATAAACGCAGACATCAGCAGATTGATGTGTATTATCACGGTGTTGGTATTGTCTATATCCCCACAGCCGAGGAAATAGAAGAAATGTTCGAGGAGCATTTGGAAGATGTGAAGTGGGAACGAGAACAAGAAGTTAATATAAAAGAGAAAACGGCATAACCGAAACTTCGGCTACACCGTATCTCATTCTTAGAAAGGGCGCTCTTGGGCTATCCTACCTGCTTTATGGTAGGTAGCCCAAAAGGTGCCTTCTTTCTATTTCGCCTGATCCGGCGGTATTCTCTTACCACGTGACGGTGTTGCTGCTTCCGCCGTCGGCAAGGCCGCTAATCAATGCAATGATAAAAATTAACGTAAAGTAAATCGCCATACCAATACTTGCCCATAAACCGGCGGTGCATAAATGCTTACCAACGGTGGACTTTCCCTGGGTCTCTTGGAATTTAGCCAAGTATTTGCCTACTTTAGATTTACCGATGCATGCAAAGATCAAGCCCAGCAGACTTAATATGCCGGTGCAACCAAAAGCCAAGCTCATAATACCGTATTTTAAAATATCGCCACCTAATTCATCTTTCTCGTTTTTGAAAGGATCCTCTTGGGCACGTGCTGCAGGATCGCCAATTAAATCTTCCAGGGTGGCAGGTGCCTGTGCAAGCCCTGCGTCATCAATAATCTTGCCGCATTTCGTACAGAAATTAGCATTTTCCGGTAACTCGCTTCCACAAAATCTACAAAACATAAACATTCTCCTTTTCCTTTTTACTATTTACCATTCGCGGAAATTTCCGCGATAAAGTTCTTGATAGAGGTATCATACAACAATGTGTCCGTACGGCGCAACATGGAATGTCTGCCGTGCTCGAACCACACCAACTTTTTTTGCGACGCGCCGGAAGCGGTAAACAACTTCTCCGCATATTCCGGGGTGGAGTAAAGATCTTCTTTGCTGTGGAGCATCAAAAGGGGCGTGTGAATATTGTGAATGATATCTAAGGGGCCATACTTCATGGAATGACCGGTATAGTGCTTCATCCAGCAGTCGATTAAATCCAGGGTGATAAACGGAGATCTCCGTTTTTCAATCATATGATTCTTCACGGATTCACTGAAACGGGGGAACATGCCTTCTGTTACAATTCCGTGGATACAGTCTGGACAATCCGGATTATTTAAAGCAAACATCCCGCCGGCGGCACCGATACAGATGCCATGGAGGATGAAAGACTCGATTCCGTAGGTCTTGCGAATGTAATTAATCCAAGCGATGTCATCTTTGCTTTCTTCAAAGCCTACGGTGTTAAATTCTCCGTCGCTCAGGCCGTGGCCGCGAGGATCCACCACCAAGATATTACAATCACATTCTGCGTAGGGAATAGCGAAATAATATCCGTATTTCAAACTTTCTGTGCGGCCGGAAAGAATCATGGCGCACCGTTTTTTGCCGAAATCGTAGTATTCGCCGTACAAATTCAAGCCATCCCGAACAATATGGACATCGGTCTTGTATGCTTGATTTGCTTCGCTCCAAACCTGTCCTGCCTGATACATAGGAATTTGTTCCGGATCAATGTCCTCCGGCATTTCCCGCGTCCAGGTATTGCCTTTTCGCAACGTGCTGACGTATACACAATAAGACGCCACGAAGAGGGATACAATCCAAAGAAGTAGACCGGATACCAGCAAGAAACCCACAATCCATAAGAAAATAGGATGCAATAGAATCTTGAACATTACGAATCCCCTCGCTTTCTGCGTTCTAATTCTGCTTGTAATTCTAACATTTTACCATATACGTAAGCATTTGCTCGCTCGATTTCTTCCCGGGGAGGCATGGGGCGATCGGTGGTGAAAAAGGAGGACACATCAATCTCCTTGCCGATCATGACGTGGGCCCGCTTAAACAGTCCGTATTGTCCATCGGTTACAATGGGGACGATGGGGGCCTTTGCCCGGTGGGCGATGACTAAATAACTGCGTTTAAAGTCATGCATTTTACCGTCCGGCGTATTCCGACCCTCCGGGAAGATTTGCACCAACTTCCCTTTGCAAAGGATCTTAGCCGCTTCGTCCATAAAACCCATATTGCGGGTCACGCGATTACACTGAATTGTACCAAAGAATTTCATACCGAAACGCATGAAGGCGCTCTTGAAAGGCATTTCGGAGGCCACCGCATACAGTTTCCGGGGAAACACAATGAAGCAGGACATTACGTAATCCAGCATGTTAAAATGATTCATAATAATCAATTTTCCGCCTTTGAAAGAGGGCGCAGCTGAGGAATCCTCGTAATACGTCTTCCGTTTGAAAAACAGTAGTTGCAGAGGATAGCCCGTAATGACGCCGATTAAACGGAAAATCTCATAAATCATTGGTTCTCCTTATCTTTCTCTTGTTTACCCATCTTTCCAATGACGTCGGGGAATTTCAGGGACATCAAAAAGGCGATCATACAAGCTGCAGCTACCAAAATAGGCAGCCAGGAGATGACTTTGTACGCCTTCAAATTAACCAGAATAATACCGGTTGCCACGCCGGCTGCCACGCCTTCAAATACACCTTGAACGGCGAACAGCATCGTAGCTACATTTTTACCGGTAGCTTCGAACTCTTTCTTTGCTAAGTGGGTGGGTACTGTATAGTTAATGGAGAAGAAAGCACCGATGGCAAAGGAAATGAGAATACCGCCACACAACGCAATCAATGTAAGATACAGCATAGGAATTTTATCGGAAAGTTTGAAGCAAAGGTACAATACCATCATACCTACGGAGTAAATAGCTAAAGCATAGCGATAAGCAAAGCCCAAACCTTTCTTTTTGATGAAGTGATTATACAAAATCAACGTGAAAGGCACCGGTGCAAAGGAAGATGCCATTACTACGGTCATATTCAATCCGGTGGAAGAAAATACTTCATTGATGCCGCCTAAGAACAGCTGAAGACCGATGGCCATCATAAAGGTAGTGCACAAGAAGTAAATATAGGGTTTGTTCTGAAACGCTGTCTTTAAGGCGGTGCCCAGTGTTAATGCCCGCACTTCCTGTTCTTCCTCGCCATTCTCTTTCAGCAAGAAGAAGGGAATCAACATGGTTAAGCAAAGGGGCAGGAAGATCAGTGCTACCATACGAATGTTGATATTTAAACTAATAAATACGGGGATTAAAGAGTAGGCCAAGCTGAAATACACTACGTCGCAAATGGATTTCACATTGGAAAGGAATACGGTGTCTTTCTCGGAATCGCAAATCTCGGCGAAAGCGGCGTAATAGGTAAGCATGGTCAAGGTGTAACAAGTGTAGAAGATGCAAAGCAGTGTACCGAACCAAAGTGTATTCGACAGTGTTGCGCCGGAATTCAAGGGGAATAAGAATAACAGATAGGAAATGACCATAGGCACGAAACCGATCAAAATCGCTGTTTTTCTCCGTCCTAATTTCGTATGTAATTTATCTGCAAAATTAGACAAAGGCAAGTCGATAATGCCGTCTAAGGCTTTTGCCAGGAAGACCAAAACTGCCCAAAGACCGGCCACTACCAAGTCTTTGCTTAAATAGGTCCAGGATTCAATATGTTCCTCGAATCCGCCCACCAGAAGCGCACTGCACAAATAGGATCCCATCATCAGTGTGAGCATATTGACACCTAATCCGGAACATCCAAATAAAATCAGTTTCTTTCTGTCTGTAATTTTCTTCATAACTTCCTCCTGTGTTACTCAAATATAATTGTGATATCGTATACCGTTTCAAGGGTGGAAATGGCTGCAAATTCTGCATCGTAGTTTTGATCTTGCAGTTCTGAAAGCAAATGTTCTATATATTCCGGCATAATCCGTTTGCCGTAGAATAATGTAACGACTTCATAAGGTTGCTTCTGCAAAACATCATCAATAGTGCGCATTGTAATATTTTCCAGCGTTTTCTCAATACTTAGAATTTTATTATTGGATAAGGCAAAGAAATCATCTTTCCGGATGGTTTTGCTGCCGTATTTAACGTCTTTCACTGCTTGGTAAATAGATAATTGATACAGCTCGGACAAAACGCCGTTGGCAAGCGCTACAGCTTCGTCTAAGGTACTGTCAAAATCTAAAATAGAAAGGGTTGCATAACATTCTGCAATGGAACGGCTGTTTAATACCGTTATTTTCGCCTTCTTGTACAAACTGCCTGCCTGCATGGAGGATAAAATGGAGTTTGCACTGTTGGGGAATACCAAAATTTGTTTTGCAGAAGTCAACTTGAATGCGTCCATGAAATCCTGGGAGGAGGGGGCAATATCACTTAAGATGACCACGTCTGCGCCCATATCAAAGAAGCACTGCTGCATCTGCAAGTTGGAAGCCACCGCCACCACCGCATAATTTCCCGGTGCCCGATCCGCATCATATAAGAACTTTCTGGCTTCTTTCTGTTGTTTCTCTTGCTGAGCGTGCTGTACGCTCATATTCTCCATCTTAATGGTGAGGAATTCGCCGTACTTCTGGCAGAAATCCATGAGTTTGCCGGGCCGTTTGGTGTGAATATGTAATTTTACCTTATCGCCCTCTAAAGACGATACCACGGACTCGCCCAGGTCCGCCAATTTCTCTTTGAAATTCTTGTATTCAAAGGATTCCGGATCCACGGTGAGCTGTAAAACGCCTTCTGTGCAATATCCGTAATTAAACGGTGTGTTTTTATTAAATAAAGACAGATCGATTGCGTCGCCGGTTGGAGTTTCTTCTGCTTTGGCCACGGTTTCGATGGGTTCTCCCCGTAAATATTTTTGTACGCCCTCAAAGAAATACACAATGCCGCTGCCACCGCTGTCTACGACACTGGCTTTGCGTAAGATGGGTAGCAAGTCCGGCGTGTGGGCAAGGGAAACTTTTGCTTCTGTTAAGAACGTGTCAATCACAGCGTCAATGCTTTCTAAGGGCAGCGCTTTGGCAACCGCTTTGGAAGCGTCTTTTAATACGGTTAAAATGGTACCTTCCACGGGCTGTGCCACCGATGCGTAGGCATATTTGCAACCATTTTCCAGGGCCCGAGAGAATATTTCACAACTGGCTGTTTCCCATTCTTTCAATGTGTCGGATAATCCTTTGAAGAATTGGGATACAATGACGCCGGAATTTCCTCTGGCACCGAACACGGAGGCGGAAGCAAAACGTCCCGCTACTTGGGAAAGTGTTTTGTCGTCTTCCTGAATGGCGTCATATCCGTAACGCAGTGTCATCACCATATTGGTACCGGTGTCTCCGTCGGGGACGGGGAACACGTTGAGGTCGTTCAATACGGTGCGATATTGTTCTAAATTTTGAATACCGCTATGGAGAATATGACGATAAGATAAACCATCCAGCTGTGCAATCATACGTGGGTAACCTCTTCAATGGCAGCATTCAATGCTTCTTTCTCTTTCGCTAAATCTTTTGTTACGGGGTCGCCTAAGAAATAGACGCCGATCATGCCGGGACCGATATTGGTACCGCACCCGCTGAATACGTCGCTGACGAATACCTTTTTGAAGGAGGCGGCAGCTTCGATCTTTTCTTTCAGCGTAAGCGCGTAGTCTTCCCGGTCGCTGTGGCTGATAAATACATATTGGTCTTGGCTTTTTGCCATTTTGATTAAGTAAGCGACAGTTGCGTCTAAGGCTTTCTTGATGCCCTTTACCTTGGCCAGCACGGTCACGTAACCGTCTGCATTGGAATCTCCCATGGGCTTAATGCCGACTAAATTGCCCATAAAGGCTTTGCCGCTGGAAATTTGTCCCCGGCGAGCCACGAAAGTTAAGTCGTCAATGGGACCCATTTGGTGGACACAGTGTTTATTGATTTCCAACCAGTCAATGACTTCCCGGAAGGTCTTGCCTTGTGCTTTTAATTCGCAAGCGTAGGCCACCAATAAACCGAAGGAACCGGACATGCGCAGGGAGTCAAAACAGTATATGTTACAATTCGGATACTCTTCTTGAATGCGTTTTGCAGCGGAAGCGGCAATGCTGTAAGTAGAGCTGATTTTCGAAGAAAGGGACATGCTGAGGATATCCAGTCCTTGCTCAGCATATTGTTTGAAGCATTGGTAAAATTCTTCCGGACTGGCTACCGCACTGCTGACCTTGTTCTTCTTGTTGGCCAGCGTCTTATAGAACTGATCGCGGGAGATGATGCTCCAATCCAGGGTGGTGCGCAAACTTTCGTCGTTGATATGCACGTATCCTTGAATATAGTCAGTTAAGCCGAAATATTTCCGAATTTCCTCGGAACAATCACAGGTTAAGTCCGGTAAAATAATAAAATCTTTCATATCTGTACTCCTATGCAATTGCCCATCTACAATATGACAATTTATTATATCATTATACGTGCTAAAAAACAATCTTTTCCGTGACGCAAAATTATGGTACAATTATCCGGTGAATGAAAGGACGGACATCCATGAAGAAGATACATAGAACGGCTGAATTGATGTGGGTTTTGGGCATTGTGTTTATCGCCTTTGGCGTGGCTATTTGCAGCAAAGCAGATTTGGGTGTATCCATGATTGCAGCGCCTTCATTTATTCTGTCCGGGGCTTTGCAAGGTACGTACGGTTGGCTTTCCGTAGGCGTAACCGAGTACATTATTCAGGGCATTATGATTGTTTTGATGTGCCTGATTATTCGCCGCTTCAAATGGCAATATTTACTGGCATTCTTGGTGGGTGTACTGTACGGATACACTTTGGATTTCTTTTTGTGGCTGCTGGCGGATTTTGCGCCTACAGGCCTTTGGATGCAGTGGGGCACTTTGCTGATCGGTGACGTGGTTACGGCTTTGGGTGTAACGTGCTTCTTCCGTACGTATATGCCTGTACAGGTGTTCGAACTGTTTGTGAGTGAAGTGGCGGTCCGCTACAGTTTTTCTGTGAATCGGGTAAAATGGGTGTTTGATATCAGCCTGCTTGCCCTCTCCGGTTTGCTTGCAGTACTGACGGGATGCTATCAAGGGATAGGCCTTGGCACCTTGGTCACGACCTTCATTAATGCGCCCATTATTCTGATATGGGGAAAGATTTTGGACTATTTTACCGTGCCCACCCCAATGGTGCCGGCATTGGAAAGAATTTTGACTACGAGAAAGGAAGGATAGAGAATGAAGAAGATTTTTGCAATTTTATTTGCGGTTGTATTGGTGTTTACTGCCGCTGCCTGTGAGACCGGTGTGGAAACGGAATCGTCGCCCACGGTGATTCCTACGGAATCGCCCTCTGCGCTGCCTACCGAAGCACCTGCCGCGACACCTACAGAGAAGCCGTTTGTTTTGGAGGATTATTTGAAAACGTATCCGGCACTTCTGAATGTGGATGGATATAACAATTTTGGGTATTATACCAGTATTGATGATTTGACTACCGCGCGCGTGTTTATGTGGGCTATTGAACACGTAGACCCTTGTAATTTTGCAGACGATAATGGGGGGTACAGTTATTCTTACAAGATTACGGCGTTGGATGCTTTTACAGAGAAGTATTTAGGTCGTACTTACGATTATTTGCCCATTACCAACGAAGATTTGGTGCTGGATCCGGAAAGTGATACTTTGACGATTACTTATCACGGTGCTTACGGGGATATGCCGATCCGGGCGATCTATGAATCCTATACGCAGGTGGATGACACCCATTTTACCGTAACCTACCACACCGGCGAAAGCACGTATGAGAATAATCAAATGGCTTACTTCAAGGTGAGCAAGACGATTTCCGTAGAGCTGGTGGATGGGAATTATATTATGACGGCCCATCAAGAAAGCGCACGAACAGAAATTTCCGTTGATGATTTCTACGCTGTATATGTAAACTAAACAAAAGAAAGGTGGATGCAATATGTCTGTTATGAAAGTTAGTAAGAGCAATTTTGATGAAGTGAAGAACAGCGATAAGACTGTTTTGTTGGATTTCTACGCAGATTGGTGCGGCCCTTGCATGATGGTGTCTCCCGTGGTGGATGAGATTGCCAAGGAGAACCCCCAGTATTTGGTAGGCAAGATTAACGTAGACAATGAACCGGAACTGACCATGGAGTTCGGCGTTGTAAGTATTCCTTTGTTGGTTGTGATGAAGGATGGCAAGATTGTGAATCAAGCCGTAGGTGCTCGTTCAAAAGAGCAGATTCTGGCCATGCTTAAAGGCTGAGTACGTCTCCCGCGGACAAGTAGGCAAGCCCGGGCAGCCATTGCTGCATGTAGGCGAACTGCTCGGTGCCTGTACAGTGACAAGTGTAGAAGTCCGTCTCGCTTTCGTTTAAGATACGGGCATAGTTTGCCAGTGTCTCATCTAAGGGCAATTTGGAAAAATGAAATCCGCCCACCAATATGTGGGGCTGAAACCATTGTACAATATTTAAAATGCCTTTGTGAGAGCAACCGCTGATCAGCACTTTTCTGCCGGCTTCTTCTATGAGCAGATACTGTTCGTGGAGGAATGGATCCGGGTGGAACTCGTCACCCGTTCTTTGGGTGAGCCCAAAAGAACCTAAATCATAAGGCTTTACGTTTGTATTACAAGTATACAGCGTAAGGCCTTCTTCTATTTTGTGAACATCTCCCGTCAGCGTCAGGCGCGGATTGTCTTGAAGCTCTCTCCCCAGACCGATGTATTTCGTTGTGCCGTTATAATAAGCGCCGAAGACGTGCTCGTTTACATATACGGGCGCATGGTGGTTGATTGTGAGAAACGTTGGAAGACCGCCGCCGTGGTCGTAGTGGCCGTGGGAGAGGATGGCAAGGTCTGCTTGGGCGAGATCAATCCCCATTTTACCGGCATTCCGGGTAAAAAGGTCCGTCTGCCCCATATCGAACAAAATTTTCTTCCCCGGGGTTTCGATATACAAAGATAATCCGTGCTCGGCCTCGAAGCCGGGCTTGGCTGTGTTCTCCGTTAAACAAGTAATGCGCATAAAGATACCTCCCGCTGCCACCATTATAGGCGGTGGACAGGGGAGGTGTCAATGGAGAAAGGGGGGGGGACTACGCCTTACGCAAATTGATATTGGCGGATGCCGTCCATACAGTTGAAAATATTGCGTAATTCAGATTTACGCCAAAGTTGCTTTCGATATTTCTGTGCGGGCTTGAATACGTGGGGACTTTGGTTGGCATCTTTTCTTTTGTATACAGGATTCTCCTTGCGGAATGTGTCGTGGTCTGCGATATACGCGAGATACTCAAAAATAGAATCGAATTCTACGTGCTGCCGGTGATATCCCCGGGTGTTGTTTTTATGAAACAACGCATCCTCCGTCAGTTTCCAACTGCCTACGTCTGTACAAATATGAAAGGCATCTTCTAACTCTACCATTTTCATATTGTGCTGTTTGCAAAAATCAGTAATTTCTCCTCGGTTGTCCTCGTATGATTGTTTCAGTGTGCTTGCCATTTACGGCACCTCCTTTATAAATTTACCAGCACATTATAAAGGAATGAGTGTACAAAAAAATGGTCAACGTGATTTATGCGAAATAAATATATGCCCGTTTTATTGGACAGCAATAAAACTATACTGAATACACCGGTTGACACCGGGAAACCCAGAAAGGTTGTGTTTGAGATGAAATTAAACGGATGGATCACGATACTCGCTCTTATAATTATTTTAATGCCGGTGGCAGGGGTTTACTTGCTTGCGTTGGCAGCGCCTGCCGGCAAACTCTTGGGTGTACCGATGCTGGTGGTAGGCATTATCTTATGGGCATTGGTGTTCAGTGATTTCGGCAGAAGAGAAGATTACGTGTGATACAGACGAAGCACGGCTTCCAGTCGGTCTTTCAGCGCCTCTTGTACAGAAAGGGGCGCTGTTATTTTAACCTCGTCCCCGAAATTCAGTACCCAAGCGTAGAATAGGGGACTGGTCTGGACTTTGATGTGGAACTCGAAATGCTCGTCATCTACCTTGCGGAAGATGATGTCCTGCCCGAAACGGTCCAGCATCACCGCGGCCAAATGATTCTTACACCGCAGCGTCACGGTTTCTTCTTTACCGCCGTACATACCGAATGTTTTCTTGGAATAAGCACCTAAGTCAAAATCTTTGAAATGGGCTTCGCCGTCTCGCTTTTGCTCCGTAAGCTGAATCCGCTGCATCTTGTCCACGCGAAAATGCTTAATCGTCCCTGCGTGGCTATCAAATCCGATCATATAATAATTCTCGTCGTCCCAAGTCAGTGCCCAAGGACTGATTTCGTAGAGGCGTCCGTCGTGGCGGAGCACTTTCTCTTTCTTCTCGTTCCAGGTAAAATACTGGAAAGTGATCTTCGCGTTCTTGCCGATGGCTTCGTGAATGGCATCTACGAAGTAATAAATACTTTCGTTCATGGTCTTGATTCGATTATGCACCACCACGTTTCGTTTCAGTTGCTGCGCTTCGTGTTGGCTGGCGAAATTGGCTAATTTCTTAATCATTTCATTACTTTTCTTATGGGTAATAAATTTAGAGGATTGCACGATATCCACCAAGAGTTTCAGCTCCGGCAGTTCAAATTCTCGACTGATAACGTGATAGGTAGTTTTCTTCCCTTTGCGCTGTTCAATATCCATACCGAATACGCGCAGTGTCTCAATATCATCGTAAATGGTCTTTCTTTCGGCGTCTACGCCCATATTTTGAAGTGCGCCAATCAGTTCTTCTGTGGTCAGACCGTGTGCGTCATCGGTTCGTTCCAGTAAAATGCGCATTAAATATAAAATCTTAATCTTCTGATTGGCTCCTCTTGGCATATTGCAACACTCCTTTTGATTTAGTATAGCGAATTTTGAGACGAAACACAAGTTTGGGCGTAAAACCTGATTTTTTGGGTTAAAACCCAAGTTTTTCGCATTTACGCCCAAAGTGTGGGTGTAAATCAGTAAAAAGAGCCTTGACAACCCAATTTGTTTTGTTGTATCATTGTATTAGTCCAGTAATACAGCGGGAGGTGCCGGATGCAATTTGAGAATAATATACCAATCTATATTCAACTGGTAGAGGCGATGAAACTGCAGATTATTGCCGGCCGGTTGAAACCCGGGGACAGAATTCCTTCTGTGCGGGAATTGGCTTTGATGCATAAAGTCAATCCCAATACCATGCAGAAGGCGCTTTCTGAATTGGAAGAACTGGAATTGATTTACACCGAGCGCACCAACGGTAAATTTGTTACAGCGGACGAAACATTGATAGCGAAGTTCAAGAAAGACTATGCCGATGCGCTGGCAGAGAAATTCTTGGCATCTATGGCAGCTATCGGATTCAATCGAGAAGCTGCAGCTACATATATCAGAGAGGAGCGATAAGATGGCTTTATTAGAATGCAAACACTTGTATAAGAATTTTGGCGACCGTCAGATCTTAACGGATATTAACCTGGCCATTCCGGAAGGGAAGATTATCGGCTTGTTGGGCAAAAACGGCACCGGCAAATCCACGCTGATCAAACTGATCAACGATCTGCTCACGCCCTCGGAGGGGGAGGTTTTGGTAAAAGGCCTGCCGGTTGGGGTGGAAAGCAAAGAAATTATTGCGTATTTACCGGAGCGGACTTATTTAGATAAGAGTATGACCGTAAACCAAGTCATTCAGTTCTTTGCGGATTTTTACCGGAACTTCGACAGCGAGAAAGCCAGGAAGCTTCTGGCAGACTTGGACTTAGACCCGACCCAGAAACTCAATAAGATGAGTAAAGGTATGCAGGAGAAAGTGCAGTTGGTACTGGTGATGAGCCGGAAAGCTGACTTGTATATCTTGGATGAACCCTTAGGCGGCGTGGATCCGGCTACTCGGGATTATATCTTGGATACCATTTTGACCAACTTTAATGAAGGGGCCAGCGTGATTATTTCTACTCACTTAATTCAGGATATTGAGCGAATTTTGGACGAGGTTATTTTCATTGATAAAGGCAAGATTATTTGCCACGAAGAATGTGATACCCTTCGGGAACGAGAAGGCGGCTCCATTGATGCAATTTTTAGGAGGATGTTCAAATGCTGAGTAAATTATTAAAATATGATTTGAAGAGTAAACTTCCTTTCCTGTGCATTTTCTATGCACTGGCCATCGGATGTGCCGGATTGGCCCGTTTGTTTCTGCTGTTCTCCGAAATTCCGATTTTGAATATTATCGGACAGATTTTCTCCGGTGCGGCTATTTCCATGATCTTTAATACTTTGATTAACAACGTGCTTCGCGCTTGGGGATTATTCCGCCAGAATTTGTATGGAGATCCTTCCTATTTAACCCATACGCTACCGGTACGAAAACCTGCTATTTACCTGTCGAAAGCATTGGATGGTTTGATCACCATGACCATCAGTTTCTTGGTGAGCGGTCTGACGCTGGTTATTTTGTATTACGGCACAAAACTGTGGGATACGGTGGCGTTGGTTTTGAAGGCATTGCCGGATGGACGCCCGGCGCTTACGGTTGCTTTGGTAGTAGGCGTTGTGTTCTTGGAAGTTTTGAATATGCTTCAATGCGGTTTTACCGGTCTGATTTTGGGACACAAGTCAAATAAAGGGAAGATTGGATTCTCTGTGCTGATTGGCCTTGGAGTATACTCGGCAGGATCCTTGTTTGTACTGGGGATCTTCGGTGCAGCAGCCCTGATCGATCCCAATATGCGTCGATTCTTTATGACTTCGCAATCCAGTCTCTTTATGTTAGAGGATATGCACGCCGTGCTGGCGCTGAGTGCCTTTGCCTACGCAGCTTTGATTGGGATTCTGTACGGCCTCAATGTAAAATGGCTCAAGCAAGGTGTCAACGTGGATTAAAATTGGAGATATAAGTAAATTAAAAATGCTGTGTGCATCATAATCATAGGCGGCAAACCCAACATAAACTTGGGTTTGTTCGTCTTATGTTGAATCAAAATCATAGTTACGATCATGGGAAAAGCGCCGCCTAATGCACCCAAACAGAGCAGGTTTCGTTCGCGAACACGACCTTTGGGATTGCGTTTGGCGGCAATTTTATCGTAGATCGTTACAAGAATAGAAGTCATAGCAATCGCTACGCCGTACATGACTAAAAGTGCTTTAATTTCAGGTGGCATACGCCACAACTCCTTCCATGTGTAAAAGTCGTGTTTTATTATAACATAACATTGACATTTTACGAAAAAAATTTTATCATTATGTCAAAGCAAAAGGAGTTGTTGAATATGAGAAGAATTGGCTTGGTAATTGCGATACTTTTACTTGTTGTTTGTGTAGGGAATGCAGTGCCTGCTTATGCTGCTACGGCGATGCGTGCAGAGGCAAAGGCCGGGGATCCTGTGATCGATGGATGGATTGATAACAATGAGTATGGTATGCCTTTTGAATTAAATTCTTCAAATAGCAATTGTTGGGCACAATGGGGGAATCTGATTACTTCGGTTACCTATCGCTTTGCTTGGTCTGAAAAGGGACTTTATATTGCATTTACATATAATCAGAATTTAGTGGGTACGGAAAGTCTGCTTCAATTGGTTTGTAATCCGGGCAACCAAATTTACGGATATGAAGAGGGTCTGTTTATTACCGTATATCCGGATCACCGTGTGATGCTTCATAATCATCGAACACAAGCCGGAGATGCGTCCCAAGCGCCATACAATGTGACATCTCAGGTCCTTATGGCGACAAAGGCACAGAATGGATATAAGACGACGGAAGTGCTTCTTCCAATTGAAGTATTCCGAATTCGTGATAACAATTTTAAGTTCTCTGCTGGTACGATGGCGGCTTCTGCTGTATCTATGATTCATCATAATGGTCAATTCTCTGTGGGCGCTGCTGTCTCCAGTCATTTGGAAGGATGGGATTTAAATACCATCGGGTTGGGGACTCTTACTTTGTTGCCGAAGGCACAACCTACGCCGACTGCGACGCCTACACCGACACCTACACCGACTGTGACACCCACGTCTACACCGACTGCGACACTTACGCCGGATGCGACACTTACGCCGGATGCGACACCTACGCCGGATGTGATACCTACGCAGGAATCGACTTCTGATGCCGGGACCGGTGATGGGTCAAAAGATACCGATAAGAGCAGTCGAACCATGTTCTCTGTATGGATTTTCTTGGTTGTGTGTGCGGTTATATGTAGCTTAGCTGCCATCGCCGCAATCCTTTTGTTAATCATTTTCTTTATTAGGAAACGTAGAGAAAAATAAGCGGATCAAAGGAGTGGAAATCTGATGCGTAAATGTTTTGCGTTTCCGTTAATATTGGTGCTGGCATTACAATTGTTTCTTTTTCTACCTGTTTCCGCGGCAAGCGGGATGCAGGCTACCGCCAAAGCAGGAGATCCCAAGATTGACGGCATTGCCCGTCCGTCTGAATATGGAGAGGCTTTTGTGGTGAATGGCAATAATACGGTTTCTTGGAGTGGCTGGGACGGATTGGACCGTCCGGTGGAATATCGCTTTGCATGGTCAGACGCAGGCTTATATATGGCCATTACCTATGATGCAAATTTAATTGAGGACTTCAGTTTACTGCAATTAAATTGTAATCCCGGTGGGCAGATTCAGGGGTGGGAACAAGGATTATTTTTCACCGTGTATCCCGATCACCGTGTGTTGATTCATAATCATCGGACACTAGCCGGCGATGCATCACAAGCCCCTTATGATTTAACCGGTCAAGTTTCCATTGCATCTAAAGTTCGTCAAGGAAAGAAAACCACGGAAGTATTACTACCTATGGCGGCTTTTCGCATTACGGATTCTCTCTTTACTTTTGAGGAAGGGATGCAGATGAAGGCTTCTGCTTTTGTGATGTTGTATTACGAGAACAACTATCATAGCGGTGGCGCTATTTCCGGCTATTTGGAAAATTGGACGTTGAATGAAGTGGGTTTGGGCACACTCGCTATGGCAGGTAGCAGTGACACCCCCGGTACCGGTACGCAGATGCCCGCTTTTATGACGAAGTTGCTCCTGCGTTGTGTAATGGCAGCAGGCGCGATTTTGACCCTTGGTTTTATCGCTATTTTGGTGGTTGTAATTCTTTTTATCGTAGGTCGTGTCCGCAGGCGATAATCAGTTGCAATTTTCAGTATTTTCTTATATAATAAACGGAAATCGTATATTCCGTGAAAGGGGATTTTATACCGTGGACAAGAAGAACACGTATTATATTACAACACCGATTTATTATCCCAGTGGCAACATGCATATTGGCCACTCTTATACAACCGTAGCGGCCGATACAGAGGCGCGTTACAGACGTCTTAAAGGGCAGGACGTTATGTTCCTGACCGGTACGGACGAGCATGGGCAGAAGATTCAAAGAAAAGCCCAAGAGAAAGGTGTTACCCCTAAGGCTTACGTGGATGAAATTGTTGCCAACACCAAGGAACTTTGGAAGATTTTGGATATCTCCAACGATAAGTTCATTCGGACCACCGATGATTTCCATGTAAAGGCGGTACAGAAGATCTTTAAACAACTGTATGATCAAGGGGATATTTACAAGAGTGAGTACGAAGGTCTGTACTGCACACCTTGTGAGTCTTTCTGGACAGAAACCCAATTGGTAGACGGCAAGTGCCCCGACTGCGGCCGTCCTGTAGAGAAGACCAAGGAGGAGAGTTATTTCTTCCGTCTTTCTAAGTATCAGGATCGTTTGATTGAATATATTGAAAGCCATCCGGATTTCATTCAGCCTACTTCCAGAAAGAACGAGATGCTGAATAACTTTTTACGCCCGGGACTTTCCGATTTGTGCGTATCCCGTACCACTTTTGACTGGGGTATTCCCGTGACTTTTGACGATAAGCACGTGGTGTACGTTTGGGTAGATGCGTTATCCAACTATATCTCTGCTTTGGGATACGGAAGCGAAGATGATAGCTATTTCAAGAAATATTGGCCTGCACAGGTGCATTTGGTAGGTAAGGAAATCGTTCGTTTCCATACCATTATCTGGCCCGCTATTTTGATGGCGCTGGATTTGCCTTTGCCGGAGCAGGTATACGGCCACGGCTGGCTTTTAATTGACGGCGGTAAGATGTCTAAGTCTAAGGGCAATGTGGTAGATCCTCGCGTTCTTTGTGCAAAATACGGCTCTGATGCCATCCGTTATTTCTTGCTGCGTGAAGTGCCTTTCGGTGCGGATGGATCCTTTACCAATGAAGCGCTGATTAACCGCATCAATGCGGACCTTGCCAATGACCTGGGCAACTTGGTTTCCAGAAGCGTATCCATGCAATTGAAGTATTTTGGCGGCGTTCAGCCGGCAGACTACACGGTGACCGATTTGGAAGCGGAAATCCACGATTTGTTCAAAGAGATTTTTACCAAAGCAGAAGAGAATTTGAATGCCCTTCAGTTCCCTACCGCTTTGACGGAAATTTGGAAAGGTGTTTCCCGCCTGAATAAATATATTGATGAGACAGCGCCTTGGGTGCTTGCGAAGGAAATCGAAACCAATGAAGAGAGCCGCAAGCGTTTGGCCGGGGTGATGTACACCTTGTTGGAAGGCATTCGTATTATTTCTATCTTGATCGAACCTTTCATGCCCAGAACGCCGGAGAAGATTTGGGCCCAGATCGGCCTTTCCGGCAAATCCGATTTGACCGCTTGGGAGCAGGCAAACGTTTGGGGCTTGTATCCGGTGGGTACCACTGTGGAGAAAGGGGAGGCGTTGTTCCCCAGAATTGATATGAAGACAGAAATGGAAGCTTTGGAGAAGTTGGAAGCGGAGATGAAGAAGGCGGCAGCGCCCAAAGAGGAAGCGCAAGAACCGGATAATCTCATCACTATTGAGGATTTTGCTAAAGTGCAGATGAAAGTAGCACAGGTACTGGCTGCCGAGAAGGTAGAGGGTGCAGACAAACTCTTAAAGCTTCAGTTAGATCTTGGCGGCGAGACACGTCAGGTGGTTTCCGGTATTGCCAAGCAGTACAGCCCCGAAGATATGATCGGCAAGAAAGTGGTGCTGATTACCAACTTAAAGCCTGCAAAGCTTCGAGGCATTGAGTCTCAAGGTATGATCTTGGCGGCGACCAAGGGCAAGAAGCTTACCTTGGTAACCATCGACGGCGATATTCCTGCCGGTGCTGAGATTTCGTAAGATTTTTACAGGAGGTCTTCCATGGACGGTCGAATTTCCAATTCCCAACAAATCGGCAGCTTGCGTCGCTACACTTTGATGGACGGCACTGCGCAAGGACTTGAAGTGCTGGACTGCGACAATGGACAGATTCGTTTCTTGCTGAATGTAAGCAAGGCATGCGACGTGATGCAACTTTATCATAAGGGACAGAATATGTCTTTTATCTCCAAGAACGGCTTTACCAAGCGAGAAATTCCGTTTCTGAACCGTTTTGAAGGCGGTATGGTGTATACCTGCGGCTTGGATAATGTAGGCGGCAGAGAAGGCTATGAACTTCATGGAACGTTCCATAATACCCCGGCGCAAATTGTGCGTGCGTCTTGTGACGAACAGGGGATTTGCGTAGAAGCAGTGATTCGAAACAGTGCTTTGTTTGGTCAGAATTTAGTGATGAAGCGAAAGATTTCCACCGCCATGGGGAGCGACTGTGTGACCCTGGAAGATACGTTGGTGAATGAAGGACACAAGGATGGGGAATATTGTCTTTTGTATCATATCAATGTGGGCTATCCTATGTTGGATGCAGGGGCTCGTTTGGTAGGGGAAATTGTACAATGCACCCCCAGAACGCCTTGGTCCAAGGAGAATGTGGCAGCCCATCGTGAAATGGTACACCCTACGCCCGACGAGGAAGAAATGTGCTATTATTTAGAATTGACACAGCCGGAAATTAGTCTGGTGAATGAAGCGGTTGGCAAGAAATTGACGGTTTCTTATTCTCCCGACACACTTCCTCATTTTGTAGAGTGGAAGAGTATGGTTTGCGGCGATTATGCCCTTGGTTTAGAACCTGCCACCACGCAGCTGGATGACACTTTTGCTCGGAAGACCATTGGTGCCGGAGAATCGGTGAAGTTCCAAGTGAAGATTGGGGTTTTCGATCTGTAAAATGGGTACAAAGTGTCTATTTTGCAACCAATGTACCCGTCGGAAAGGCTGAAATGCAAGGATTTGGCACCGTTTTGGGTACAAATCCTTGTTTTTTACAGAAATGTACCCAGGGAACCCTAAAAAACTGGGTACAAAACGCCTTTTTAAGCTCCGATGTACCCGGGCACCCGATAGAAATGAGGTTATCAATGAAGAAACTCTTACTTGCTTTATGTATGATAATGACCATCAGCCTTTGCGCTTGCGCAGGGGATGAAATTGCGCCGGCATCCACCATGGGAAACAGCACGGCGACCATTTTACCCACCCAAACTCCAACACCAACCCCAGAGCCTGCGCCGGTGTATCCCATTCAGGCGGATCCCGAAGCACTTTCTTGGATTGCCGGTAAAATGGGTGCGGACCAAGTCATCTTAACCCCGGAACAGATTGAACAAGAAAATCAGCGGATGCTCGAAGCCGGCAGTACGCTTACGGATATTTTACAAGATAAGCCTGCGACCCTTAGCCGCGGAGAATTAAATAGTTTGTTATATACTTGCTATTTCCCCGATTGGGCGCGCACGGACAGCCTGGGACAGCCTATTTCTCAAGCTACGGTGGACGGTGTCCACGCCAATCGCGGCCTTGCCAACGTACAAGAGGTCAATCCTGTCAGAATGGGCATTGTGACCCAACGAGGGGATTTGAAGACGTTGCCTACTTCGGAAGGCGCTTTCAAATCGGCCCAAGATTTGTACGATCGCTTGCAGGGAACAGAGGTTTTTGTGGGGATGCCCGTATGGGTGTACCATACCAGCGCAGATGGACAATATTACTTTATCCAAACTTATTTCTATCAAGGTTGGGTGAGTGTGAAGTGTATTGCCTTGACAGAAGATGAGACGATATGGAGAACTTTTGGAAATCCCACAGACTTTGTGACGGTGCTTCGACCGCTCTTGACGGTTGGAGAAGCGAAATGTGATATGGGCGTGCGTTTGCCTTACATATCTCGCGGAGCAGGAAACTTTACGGTACAACTGCCCGTCCGGCAAGAAGATGGTACGTTGTCGGCACAGGAAGCGCGGATTTCTTATGAAGATGGTTATTTGGGGTGGGTCCCTTATACATACGAAAAATTCATCACCCAGGCCTTTTTATATAAAGGTACGATGTATGGGTACGGTGGATTAAATGATGGTGTGGATTGTTCCGGTTTTGTGGCAGCCGTGTTTAGAACTTTTGGGTTCTATTTGCCGCGGAACACCGGTGGGCAGCAAACCGTAGTAGGCAGTGCTGTGTCGGTTTCCGGACAAGGACATCAAGCTATTCGTGATCGCTTGGCGGCGACAACCAATCCTACCGCCATTTATTTGCCCGGTCATACATTGATTTATTTGGGAGAATCCAACGAAGGCAGTGTATTTATTCACGCGCCGGCGGTTGGGGAAGTGGTCCAAGTGACTACGAAAACTAATTTAGCCAATGCGCTGTACATAAATGAAGTGGGACCGCAGTAATTTAATTACAATACTGCACCAAGTCTTCTAAATTCTTTCTTTTCTTCTTTCGTAAAGGATCGCCTTCTGCAGCATAGCCCACCGTAATCACTAAACGCACCGGGGCATTTAATCCGCAAATCTTTCGGATTTTGTCATCGTCCAGCCAGCCTAAGATACATGTACCCAGACCTTGTACGGCCGCTTCTGCGGTAATATACGCCGCCACAATGCCGATATCCATAGAACGATAGTCATTGTTCTTCAGCTTCGCGCCTACAGCGGCGGTCTTTACGTAAGGCTCTTCGGAAATCACAATCAAAATCGGTGCATCTTTCGCAAAACGGTTAAGGCCCATGCCGGTGGTGGCTTCTGCTACAGCTTTGGCACTGTCGCCGGTACAAACGGTCAAACGGTAGGGCTGACCGTTGCAGGCAGAGGGCGCCAGTTGGGCAGCCTGTAGAATGGCTTGTAACTTTTCTTCCTCTACGCCTTTCGTGGCATCATACTTGCGGCAAGATTGCCGATTCATTGCAATTTCTGTAAAATTCATATTAAGGTACCACCGTAAACAAAATAGACTGTCCCAAACGAATGAAAGAATGGAATATTTGCGTAATGGTTTGCAGCAAATCCAAATTGCCCAGCGTGTCGTTTAAAAGACTTCCCAGTAACAAAACTAAGCAAACACCGCATGCGTTGATCACAAGGCCAATCAAAACACTTAGCACACCGGCCAAGACGCGGTTTAGTTTGCGGGCCATCTTGCCATACAAAATACCCACCAGAAAACCCATCAACATCTTGGGAAGGCACGTAATCAGTAATTTGTAAATCACCGGTGCAACGAATACCATGCTGGAGAATCCGCAGGCAAAGGAAATTAAACCGCCTGCCAAACCAACCACTAAACCGCCGTTCTTGCCGAGACGGATGGCGGCTGCGCAAGTAGTCAGCAGAATCAACGTGTAGCCTACCAAGGGTTGTGCCACGCTGAACACACTGAGCAGTACCGCTTCTAAACCGATAATGGCGGCATAAATCAATAATTCTGTATAATAATTTGCATTGGATCGTCTCTTTGCCATCTTAATCACCTACTGTCAAAATACAAAATACGGAAATGCCCAGTCCCCGTCCAAAATCGGTCAGGCCTTCGCCTGTGGTGGCGGTCATCCCAATTTGGGAAGCTTCAATGCCGCATAAATCCGCAATGGTCTGTCGAATGGCGGGAATGTGGGCGGACAAATGGGGCTTCTTACATTCTACGGTGAAGGACACGTGGATGATCTTGTCGCCCATGGCTTTCAAATCCTCTAATGCCAACTTCAAATATGCCCCGGAATCAATCACGCCGGCCTTGCACAGGTCATCCGCCGGCTTACCAAGAATATTTCTGCAAGTAATGCCGGAAATAGCATTTGTCAAAGCGTGGAGAATCACGTCTCCGTCGCTGTTGGCGGATAAGGAAAGATCACAAGGGGGAAGGGTGTAGCCGCCTAAAATGAGGGGCTTTCCTGTATAAGTTTCTTCAAAACGATGGGAATCTTGTCCGATGGAGCAACGCATCATCTTACCATCCTCCTTATTTGCCGCTGGAACCGAAACCGCCGCCGCGATTCTCCCCGATGTCTGCAACACTATCTACTAAAGTAAACGCTGCCATGGGGACGCGCTGCAGTACGAACTGGGCAATGCGATCGCCTACACTGATGGTATAAGGCGTATCTAAGGAAGTATTCTGCATAATCACCCGAACTTCATCCCGATAGCCTGCATCGATGGTGCCCGGTGTGTTAGGGACCCGCAAAGGTGTTTTGAAAGAGAGACCGCTTCGGGGACGAATTTGCAATTCAAAACCGTCGGGAATCGCCACTTTCAAGCCGGTTGCTACCAATACTGTCTGTCCGGGGGCGATGGTCACCGTCTCTGCAGCGTAAATATCCGTGCCTGCATCATCGGGATGGGCGTATTGGGGAAGTCTGGCTTCCGGTCTGCAAAGTTCTACGTGTACCTGAATTTGTTCTCTCATGATTCAAACTCCTTTAGTATATTGATTCTCTTTAAGGACGCCGTCTTCAGTGCGTCCGGATGTACGGGAAAAGCCTTTGGGGACAGAATGATATTCTGACAATCCTTGGGTTTTGGCAGCACCGGGTAGGAAACACCGTGTCCGTCTGTTATAGTGTACCATTTATTCCCTTTTTTGCAAAGACCACAATGGGGTTTATCTTGTCGCAACATACAATGGCGGGTGCGCATTAAAGGCACAGGGCCTTCTGTGATGATTTCTGCTGCCAAACCCTCCAAAAAAATGCCTTGATTTTGTGCGGCCTCCGGGGAAAAGGTGAGGATCTGTACGCCTTTTTGTTTCAGCACTTGGGCACTTTCTGCATTCGTTACGTTGAAACTCAAATCCCCACAGACCAGAAAATCTGCCGGTAGTGTTCGGGGAAGCAATTCCAAATCGCTGAGGTTGGTGAGCTGCACGCCGTCTGCGGTTTCTAAAATAGACGGCAACAGTTGAATCAATGCTTCTCGTGCCGCGCCTAAGGGTAATAAGGGGAAGGAAGCCACCAGCCGCGCGCCCCATTGATGTGCTTTGGAAAGGGCCTTGACGGTTTCTTCGGCATCTTCCCATAACGTATAGGGTACGTAAAT
Organism: Clostridia bacterium; assembly: GCA_017560225.1. Classification (GTDB taxonomy): domain Bacteria; phylum Bacillota; class Clostridia; order UBA1212; family UBA1255; genus RGIG9099. The sequence continues at coordinate 13,547 of JAFYOJ010000006.1, read as the reverse complement.
GATATACGGATTGTATCGGTTTTCTTCCTGCGCCAAGAAGTCTTCAAAACGATAATAATAAAGGGTATAACGACTTTCGACCGGGCCATCAAAAGATCTGCTTCGATCTTCCCGGGCAGGCGTGGGTCGCGACGTCTGTTCGACCTGACAAGCTTCTAAACTTGCCAATGCTTCTCTTCGCAGCGTATTCAGCACGCCCATGGGCAAGAACAAGTCTGTATCTGTATCCAAAATTAGACGTTCCATAAAATAAGGCGTCCCGCCGAATTTGCTCAGTTGGGCTTCTATGCGGGCCTTGTCGGTGGGGGCATTGGTGGCCGCTTCCACCGCATCTTCGGACTGCGCAGTTGCCCGTCGTCCAAGATTGTCGGAGAGGGTTAGTGTGGCAACGCTTCCTTTTCGGGCGGTAAAATGTCCGTTTAACCCAATCCGCGGTCGCTCTGCACCGGCTGCAAAGGTGCGCCGGATTTCTTCCGTTTCCTTGGTACTGTGGGTTAAGTAGAGTGTGGCAGGGAGGCGGTCTTGCGCCATTTTACCGGTCATCGTACCTGCAATCACCAGTTTCTCCGGGGAAACCTTATTCACGGTACCGCCCGCCATCAGTTGCTCCTTGGCATCCAGTACCGTCACTCCGTCGCCGGCCGTGAGGGTAGGGGCGTTTACGGACAGTTCCAAGAGCTGCAAATCTTTGGGCAATGTCTTGGGGCGGGGCAAAATGCGAGGGAACTCTGCAATCTTTCCCAGTTCCAAGCCTTTTCGGCCGGGATTTCGGTATGTAATATCTTGTTTGGGAATCTTGCCCGACAAATAGCCTTGGGTAAAATGCCCCCGGCTGAATTGCAATTCCAATCGTTGCAGGTCTGCCGCCATCTCGCCGGAATCCCGATAGACTTGGAAGGTACCTGCCTGGATACAATCTAATGCTTTGCGATAAATTCCTGTGGTCAGTGCCGTATATTCCGGTGCTTTCAATCGGCCTTCAATCTTAAGGGAGGCTACGCCGGTGGCCACTACCTTGTCCAGTAAAGGCAGGGCACAAAAGTCTTTGGGCGAAAGCACGTGGGCAGCATCCTGCGTGCCTAAACGGTAGGCCATTCGGCAGGGCTGTGCACAGGCGCCTTTGTTTCCGCTGCGTCCGCCGATAAAACTGCTGAGTAAACATTGACCGGAGTAGGACATACACAAAGCACCGTGGATGAAACACTCTACGGGAAGCGGCCCTTGGCTTAGTTCCGTCAGTTCTTCCAACGATAATTCTCTTGCGGTAATCAACCGATCGTACCCTTGGCTTTTCAAAAATGCAGCGCCCTCTTTAGCGGCAATACTCATTTGGGTGCTGGCATGAATCTCTGTATGGGCGGGAAGCTGTCCTTCCGCGCGCATTTTTAATAAAGTACAGCCGAATCCGATATCCTGCACAATGAGGGCATCTACCCCCAGTTCGCTTGCTCGTTTGGCATCGTCCAGTGCTTTTGGGAGTTCTTCCTCTGTGAAAAGGGTATTTAAGGCTAAATAAACCCTGCAAGCACGCCGGTGGGCATATTGCAGGGTTTCTTCTAATTCTTGCCATGTGAAATTATCGGCGCCGACTCTGGCGCTGCCTTGCTTCAAACCGAGATATACGGCGTCTGCGCCGTTTTGAATAGCGGCAATTGCGCAAAGGGCATTGCCGGCAGGGGCCAATAACTCGGGGAGCATCATATCTTATCTGTTGTGCTTCGCAAGAAGCAATTGCTGAGACAAAGATTCGATCTTCTTGTCTGCTTCGTTTAATTGATTCTCCAACTCTTGCTTCTCTAATTTCAATTTATCGTATTCATCCATCATACGCTTGATTTCATTCTTCAAGGTGTTAAAATTCTTCTGTACCTTGAACATTTCATCAATAATGGAAATGGAAGCCATTACCACAGCGGTTTGTTCGCCTAACTGAATGCCGGCTTTCGTAGCGGTAGCCACTTTGCCGTTCAGGTAGTGCTCAATTCTGCGCATATAATCTTCTGTCTCGTCATGGACCAAGGTATAAGTCTTTCCGTTAATCGTAAATTTAATTTTGCTTTTGTCTGCCATGGCTGTTCGTCCTTTCCATAGATATACAACTATATTATAACAAACCTTTTTGGGAATGTACAGTCTTTTTTCTTGTCACCGCCGGTCTTTACCGGGGACGCAGTTCGTGGTACAATAAAAGAACATTTTACCGGGAGGCTTGAAAGTATGGCGGATTCCAAATGTGAACAATGCACCAATTACGTCTATGACGATGAATACGAAACATACTGCTGCCTGATTGACTTAGATCAGGATGAGATGGCCCTGTTCATTACGGATACTTTTGCCCATTGTCCTTATTATGACCCGGGGGATGAATATAAATTAGTACGGAAACAGATGTAAGGAGCTTATTATGGCAAAGATTTATCCATCCATCGATGCATTAGTGGGAAATACTCCGCTTTTGCGACTTTCCAAGATTGAAGAACAGTACGGCTTGGGGATTAAACTCCTTGGCAAGCTTGAATACTTGAACCCCGCAGGCTCGGCGAAAGACCGGGTGGCGCGAGAAATGTTAGATGATGCGGAAGCAAAGGGGATTTTGTCACCGGATTCGGTGATTATTGAGCCCACTTCCGGTAATACCGGCATTGGATTGGCGGCCATTGGCGCTCGCCGTGGTTACCGGGTCATCATTGTGATGCCGGATACCATGTCCATGGAGCGTCGTACTTTGATGAAAGCCTACGGTGCGGAATTGGTTTTGTCTGATGGCGCATTGGGGATGAAAGGCGCCATTGCCAAGGCAGAAGCATTGGCGGCGGAAATTCCTCATGCATGGATTCCCGGCCAATTTGTGAATCCTGCCAATCCGGAAGCCCACAGAAAGACCACGGGACCGGAAATTTACCAAGATACAGACGGGCGAGTGGATGCCTTGATTGCAGGGGTGGGGACCGGCGGTACGTTGACCGGAGCCGGCACCTATTTGAAATCCGTGAAGCCCGGGATTGAAGTGATTGCCGTAGAACCGGCTACGTCCCCCGTGCTTTCCGGGGGGGAAGCGGGTGCCCACGGTTTGCAGGGCATCGGCGCGGGGTTTGTACCGGACATTTTAAATACGGCGATTTATGATGAGGTTATGCCCGTAGCAGACGAGAATGCGTTGCAAATGGGCAGAGAAATGGGCTGTCTGGAAGGCATTTTAGTGGGTATTTCCTCCGGTGCCGCTTTATGGGCGGCTGTTCAATATGGTTTGCGACCGGAGAATGCGGGGAAGACGGTTGTGGTGATTTTGCCCGACACCGGTGATCGATATTTGTCTACGCCGTTGTTCTCCTGATGGACCCGGCAAGCTCGAAGCAACGCTTGACAAACCTGAATGGATTTTTCAATATCTAAGTGAAAGGAACCGCCGATTTGTGCGGTTTCTTTTCTATATTCCCGTAAAATGCAGGAAATACGGCAGGTGGTAGCAGCAGGAAGGTGGGTAAAATGGTTTTGATATCGAATCATATACCGATTTTGCATGCGTTCGTATAGAATATGGTGGCGAATTTGACACAAATGGTCTTGAATGTGGGGAAGACAGCAAAAATCGCTGAGATAATGGGCCATTTTACCTGCACGAAGAAAGTAAAGGAACGTTTTACCCGTCTCTTCTCGGAAAAATAGCTTCTCTAACTGCTTAAATACGTACTCGTGGGATTGCCCGTAGAAATGGGGATGGATGAATTGGGTGAGGGAGAAATCCGGCCATGCGGCACCTAAACAAAAGGCGAATTTGGCAAGCTTGCCGTACCGAGTTTTGTCGGCGCAAGCATCCCAGGCAATCTGTGCAATTTTGATGTGCGTTCTGATTTTCATACGCGTAGTATACCCGCTTTTTTAGTGAAAAATGCACGGATTTTGCCTTGACAAAGCCCTATATATTGTGTACAATGTAGGCGTTTGTAAGTTTTATGCATTTTTATTGATGTGTTATACATTCTATAGATTTGGATATACTTTGACAATTTAATAAACAGAGGGTGGTAAACATGTTTGAAACGATTATTGTTGCAGCCTCTTTGATTGTCGTAGCGATTATTGCGTGTATTATTGTACACAACATTGCCAAGAAGAAATTTCTTGCCAAAGGTTATGAAGCCAGAAAAGCAGAAGCAGAGGCCGCTTTCGGAAGTGCAGAAGCCGAAGGAAAGCGTTTGATTGCCGATGCTGTTAAGGAAGGCGAGAATAAGAAGCGGGAATTCCTGCTTGCAGCAAAAGAAGAAATACACAAAAGTCGTATTGATTTTGACAGAGAAATCAAAGAGCGCAGAAATGAGCTTCAGCGGAGCGAACGCCGATTGATCCAGAAAGAAGAGAGTCTGGATAAGAAATTGGAATTCTTAGAGCAACGCGAGGAGCAGATGAATGAACGTGCCTCCGCACTTGCCAAGAGCGAAGAGGCTATCAAGGAGAATTTGGACCGTCAGATTACAGAGTTAGAGCGCATTTCCGGTATGAGCCGTGAAGAAGCGAAGGCTTGCTTGCTGAGCACGTTGGAGAATGAGCTTCAACACGAAACTGTAACTTTGATGAAAGAGTACGAGAGCAAGCTTAAGGATGAGTCCGCTGAGCGCGCTCGAGAGATTCTTTCTACTGCGATTCAGAGATGTGCAGCGGACTATGTTTCTGAGGCGACAATCTCCGTGGTACAGATCCCCAATGATGATATGAAGGGTCGTATTATCGGTCGTGAAGGTCGTAACATTCGTACCTTAGAAACATTGACCGGCATTGACTTGATTATCGATGACACACCGGAGTCTGTTATTCTTTCCGGATACGATCCGGTTCGCCGTGAGGTGGCAAGAATTGCCCTGGAGAAGTTGATCGTAGATGGTCGTATCCATCCGGCTCGCATTGAAGAAATGGTGGAGAAGGCTAAGAAAGAAGTGGATGCAGTCATTCGTCAGGAAGGCGAGAACGCAACCTACGAAACCGGCGTATACGGTTTACATTCTGAAATTGTGAAGCTGTTGGGTCGCTTGAAATACAGAACCAGTTATGGCCAGAGTGTTTTGATTCACTCCATCGAAGTTTCCAGACTTTGCGGTATTATGGCAGCAGAACTTGGTGTTGACGTTGCGATGGCAAAGCGTGCAGGTTTGATTCACGATATTGGTAAGGCAATTGACTTTGAAATGGAAGGTTCTCATATTGAAATTGGCGGAGAAGTTGCCAAGAAGTACAAGGAATCTCCGATTGTTGTGAACTCTATTCTGGCACACCACGGTGACGTAGAGCCCGAGTCCATTATCGCTGTGTTGGTACAGGCCGCAGATGCAATCTCTGCAGCTCGTCCCGGTGCAAGAAGAGAAAGCTTGGAGAACTACATCAAGCGTCTTGAGAAGTTGGAAGAAATTGCAAACTCCTTTGACGGCGTTGAGAAGACTTTCGCAATCCAGGCGGGTCGTGAAATTCGCATTATGGTAAAGCCCAATTGCATTTCCGACGACGGTATGGTATTGCAGGCTCGTGAGATTGTGAAGAAGATCGAAGAAGAAATGGAATATCCCGGACAGATCAAGGTGACCATGATTCGTGAGACCAGAACAGTAGATTACGCAAAGTAATTGTAATGAAGTGATGAAGCTGCCGCGGCACGTTGATGGCTGCGGCAGTTTTTTATAAGAAGGTTTGGGCGTAGGAGAGAAAAAATTTTGTATACGCCCAATTTTTGGGCGTAGGAGAGGAAATTTTTGTATACGCCCAAAATAGAAAGGCGACAACGATGCGAATTTTATTTATTGGCGATATTTTTGGAAAGAGTGGTCGGGATTTAGCTATTCGTATGATTCCGGAGCTGCGCAAGGAATACCGAATTGATTTTTGTATTGTAAATGGGGAGAATACCACCCATGGCCGTGGAATTGGTATGGATTCTGCCGATGAACTCTTAGCGGCGGGCGCGGATTGCATCACCATGGGCAACCACACCTGGGGCAATTATGAAATCAATTCTATTATTGACGATTATCCCATTATTCGTCCGGCGAATTTTGCAGAAGGTCTTCCCGGACGAGGTAGTATTATTCTGGAGAATGATCAGGGGATGAAATTGGCGGTGTTGAATATCCAAGGCAGAGTATATATGGAGCCTTGTGAGAACCCTTTTACCTATGCTATGCATGAGGTGGAAGCGCTTCGGCAGGAAACGCCTAATATCTTCATTGACTTCCACGCGGAAGCCAGTGCGGAGAAAATTGCCCTTGCCTACTATCTTCAAGGAAAAGCTTCGGCGATCGTGGGAACCCACACCCATGTACAGACTGCGGATGAACGCATATTAGACGGCGGGATGGCCTACATCACCGACGTGGGTATGACGGGACCTACGGATGGCGTCATTGGTATGGATCGCAGAAACGTAGTCAATAAGTTTGTAAAATGTGTACCGGTACGATTTGAACCTTCAAAGGGGCCGGCAACTCTCCACGGTGTTGTGATTGAAATCGATGAAGCTACCGGCAAAGCTACAAATATCACCCGAATTTCCGGGAAATAATTTTGTGTTAAACAAGCCCTCTGAAAATTTTCAGAGGGCTTTACTTCTGGCTTTCCGACTGGTTTTTCGCCTCGTGGAGCGACGTTATACAGTGGGAAATAATAGATTTTTTCTTTGGTAAGGTTTATGATTTTACTTGCAAAAAATATTTACCAAGGAGGAAGTCAAGATGGACGTATTACGAGTATCATCAAAATCAAACCCGAATTTAGTGGCAGGAGCCCTTGCGGGTGTTATTCGCGAAGAGGGTGGGGCCGAGCTTCAAGCAATCGGTGCAGGTGCTATTAACCAAACTATGAAGGCAATTGCTATTTCGAGAGGTTATCTGGCGCCGTCCGGAAAGGATGTCATTTGTGCCCCTGCATTTTCCGATATTTATATTGACGGAGAAGAACGTACCGCGATGAAATTTCATATAGAGGAAATTGATTTAGTACCCTGTAACAGCTGATCAGGAAAGTTTTGATATTGTGCAGAAGGCTGAGAATCCCATGTGATTCTCGGCCTTTTCTAAATGTTCAAAAACAATTTACTTTCATTGGTTGATTGGAATGATATAATGAAAATGATATTACATTTAATTGGGGTTTGTGCTTGTGAGTATGAAACGAAAGGTAATGGTACAGTGCATTGGGGTTTTGCTGGTTGGGTTTTTATGCTTCCAGTTTGTTTCTTGTATGCCCAAAGACCGTACCCAAATTCGTTTCTGGCACTCTTATACCGGTGCCCAAGCAGAAGTTTTTACGAAAATGGTTGCGGAATATAACCGAACGCAAGGTAAAGACAGAGGGGTGACCGTGCTTGCTTATTATAAAGCTCCGGTGGAAGAACTCTCCCGTAATTTAACAAAAGTAAGCCTGGATAAACTTCCCAACATTATGCAAGTTTCTGATGAAGCGGCATGTTTGGCCTATTTGAGTGGTCGTATTGTGGGTGCAGAAGATTACTTGTCCGACGAGGCTTTATCTAAATATGTCTTCGGTTTTTTGGAAAGCGGGCGCTTTACATTAGGGGGAGATACGTATATTTTCCCTGTGCAGTCCACATTAGATGTGCTGTATCTCAATGCGGGCTTGTTTGATGAATTTCGCAAAGAAAATTCCCAGTTTCACGTAGGCGATTTGCGTACGTGGGACGGTATTTATGAAGTGGCGAAAGACTACTATACTTGGTCCGAGGGCCATAGTTTTATTGCCATCGAGAATTTTGGCGATTACTTGATGATTGTTTCCAAACAACATGCGTCGTCCATTATTCAAAGTAGTGGAAAAGGTGTACGTATTGTCCTCAATTATGAAACATTGGAAGATATTTGGCAGTTTGCCTACGGTGGCGCTTTGCGCGGCTATGTTTCCACTTCCGGAAACAGTTTAAACCGACAGATGGAGCAAGAACAAGTGGTGTGCTACGTCGCTTCTACGGAATCCGCCAGATGGGTTTCTGATACCTATCAAACCTTGGAGGGCGAGAACAAACCGCTTTCACTGCAAATTAGACAGTATCCCAGCGTAACCACCTCCTACGTGGTAGTACCCCATCATACAAGTGGTGTGGTTGTGGTAAATCAAGATTCGACGCTGAACGCAGAAGCATATTCTTTCTTGGATTGGATGAACCAACATGAACTTGCTTACCAATTCTGTACGGAAGGTAAATCTTTACCGGTCCATCAAGATTTATTGCAAAACACACAACTTCAAATGAAAGTTTCCGATACCAACGTACGCAGTACGAGTACGGTTGCGGCCTCTGTTTATGCAGAAGCCTGCAGCCAAGCCGCTTTCTTAAATACCTATCATAGTACGGTGTTCTACGGTAGTGAAAGCTTTATTGCGGAAGTGGGGGACTCTTTACAAAGAGCGATTCAAGACGGACTTCTCCAAGTATCGGAATTGATGCGAGAGGGTTATACACAGGAAGACGCTATTTCTATGACGGATACGGAGGACGCCTTCCAACGATGGATTGACACCTTGGAAAGCATTCAGCTTCGCTACTCAGCGGCTCATTGACGGACGATAGCGCGAATGCTTTTCCCTGTTTGCCCATCGAAATAATGCAAATTGTAGCCGGTGTAATCCATTACGCCGGTTATTTTATTTTGCGCGCTGATCCACCGACTGTTTCCCGGCTCCTGTGCCGTATTTTCTCTGCCGGGCACCCCCAGTATCAGTAAGTTCCGTCCGTTATTTTCTTCGGTATAACGGCCGAATATAAAGTGGCCAAAACGAACCAATGCACTTTGCAAGGCTGTGTATAACGGGGGATGGGGAATTAAACCGGTTTGTGCCATAAGTTGATGAAATTCATCATTGCTGCCGCAGAGCCACCATTCGTACGCATTGTTGGTGGTGTTGAAAGGATCGAATGGCGTCAAGGAAAGGGGCATTTCCAAAGAATCCGCGGTTTCCTGCTCCGACACGTATGTTGCTGTGGGCTCGATTTTCGGTTCCGGCTCCGGTTCCGGCTGTAAAATGGGCTCCGGCGCCGTATACAGGACGGCAGATGCAATCGGCTTTTCGCCGTTAAAAAGGGTGTAATCCACACTACCTTCCGGGAATACCTGGTCAGCCTTTACCATTGCACAACGCCCGCGATATCGTCCCGGGATGGCACAAGCCGGAAAAGGCCAAGACAGGCCGCTTCTTTTTACCGCCAAATGGGTTGTAAAGCACCCTGTAAATCCGGTTTGACTGGCCGGCGCTTGATCTATCACCACCAAAATTTCCAGTTGTTCGGAAAGAAAATTCAAACAGAGATAGCCGTTCTCTCGGCCCTCCGGTGTTTTCAATGGGTAATATCCTTCTTGTAACCAATCCATATTTTTGTCCGCCTTTCTCCAATAGATATTGTATAGGTATGCGTGCGGCGGTGGAATTATGTATCGTTCTTGCATACCATAATAACCGAAAGAAAAGTCAAGAAGGCGAAAAATGAGCAGATACAGATTTGCATTGATCGGCGGAGATTTACGCAGCAGTCGCCTGGGAGAAATGCTGGAGGCAAGTGGACAGCAGGTGGTTTGCTACGCGTTGGAGGGCGGTAAAACAGGTACTCAATACAACCGTTGCACCTCGGTAGAAGAGGCTGCCGGTATGGGAGATATTTTAATTGGACCCGTCCCCCTTTCCACCGATGGAAATACCTTAAATACACCCCTTCACGTAGGAGAAGTAAATCTTTCTGAATTGGTGGCAAACATTCCAAAAGGAAAAATCTTCATTGCCGGTAACATCCCGCCCTCCGTGTCGGAACCTTTGGAAGAGAAGGGGGTCGTTGTGGAAGATTTGCTGGCCCGAGATGATTTGGCAATTTTGAATTCAGTGCCTACAGCAGAAGGGGCGATTCAAATTGCCATGGAAGAATTGCCGGTGACCATACAGGGGCTTTCTGTGTTAGTAACAGGCTATGGTCGGGTAGGGAAGACGCTGTGTACGGATTTAAAAGCTTTGGGTGCCAACGTGTACGTCTGTGTGCGCAGCCCAAAAGATATGGCTTTTGCCAAGGCCTCCGGCATACAACCTTGCAGCTATGAGAATGTGTATGATGTTCTTCCTAAAATTTCTCTTTTCTATAATACGGTCCCCAAACAGGTGGTATCCAGAGGGATTTTGGAACGGTTGCCCAAGAATTGTTTACTCATTGACGTAGCCTCGAATCCGGGAGGTGTGGATTTGGAAGCAGCGCAAGAATTGGAAATTCGAGTGATTAAAGCCCTTTCTCTGCCGGGAAAAGTGGCGCCGGTGACAGCGGCAGAGAATATGCTGTCGGTGATTTTTAACATCATTGCGGAGAAAGAGAAAGAGGTGATGGGGCATGCTTGAGGGGATGCGCGTGGGTTTTGCGGTGACCGGATCTTTTTGTACACATCGGGCATCGCTGCAAGCAATGGAAGACCTGGTGAAAAGGGGTGCGGATGTCTATCCTATTTTATCCTACAACAGTTCGGAAATGAGCACCCGGTTTATGGCCAATACAGAACTGATTGAGCGATCCATTGCAATCAGCGGCCATGAGCCTATTTGTACCATTAAAGATGCGGAACCCATTGGTCCTAAGAAGTTATTTGATGCGGTGGCCATTGTTCCTTGTACCGGCAATACGTTGGCGAAATTAGCCAACTCCATTACGGATACGCCGGTTTTGATGGCGGCGAAATCCCATCTTCGAAACAACCGTCCTTTGGTGCTGGCTGTGTCTACCAATGACGGCCTTTCGGGAAGTGCCAAGAACATTGGCCTTTTGCTTTCCATGAAGAATTATTATTTCGTACCGTTCGGCCAAGATGACTGTCAGAAAAAGCCGTTCTCCTTGGTGGCGGACTTTAATTTGTTGGGGGAAACGCTGTCTTTTGCCCTCGCCGGAAAACAGCTGCAACCGGTGTTGCTTCCCGGAAAATAATTTTTAGAAATATCGCCTCCCTATATTGAATTTCTATGGAAATCGTGGTAAAATGTGAACAAATAATTAAAAACATATTTGGAGGCGGTATCGATGATTAAAGTTTTCTACGGGAAAAAGGGTATGGGCAAGACAAAGCAAATGCTTGAGAATGCAAACGCCATCGTCACTCAGAGCAACGGCAATGTGGTTTACATTGACGATAGTAACGAATTGATGGTGAAGTTGTCCCACAAAATTCGCTTTATCAATATTTTGGATTACCCGGTATCCGGTGCAGAGCCGTTCCTTGGTTTCCTTTGCGGTGTCGCTTCTCAGAACTATGATATCGAAACCATTTTTATTGACGGTCTCACCTATATCGTACACCAGGGTATTGACTCTATGAAGAATTTCTTTGAAGGCATTGCCAAGATTTCTAAAGAACACAATGTACACTTCTATATCAGTATCAATGGAGATGAGAACAACATTCCCGACTTCATTGCACCTTACGTGTAAGGAGGATTTTCCCGCACGCGTATGAAGGTTCAGGTTTATCTGCTGGAAAGCAATCGGGAATATGATATTTTGTACACTTACCTCGCACCCGGAGAGTCGGAAACGGCCGTACCCTTGGTGCGGGGTACTTTTGTCTGGGTGCCTTTCGGACCTAAGAACACCCCCAGGGAAGCCGTTGTTTGGGAAACAGAGGAGAATCTGCCTTCTCAGACCGGTTATTGTCTCAAAACGATTTTGGAAGTGGATTCCGAAACACCTCCTTTAAACGAGCAAGAACAGGATCTTTGCCAGCGTTTGCAAGCGTATTATTTGTGTACGTTGGGCGATGCTATTCGCTGTGTGCGTCCCTATCGGGGGAAGAAGAATGAAATCGGAAAGATGATGCGCATTTGCAAACTAAATCAACCGGAAACGGAGATTCGAAATGCTTTGGAGCAAGGGCTTATTCGAAATATTGGGCAGATTCGCATTTTGGAAATTCTATTAGAAGTACAAAAGCCCATTCCGGTAGCCAATTTGATTCATGAAGCGGGCTGCAGTGATTCTGCCATCCGTACTTTAGAGAAGAAAGGCATTGTAACCACATTCCGAGAACGGGTGGATCCGGATGCTGCACAGGATGCGTTGCCCGGTACAAAGTTGCAAATGCCGGTGTATGCGCCCCATGTACTTAATGAAGCGCAACAAACGGCTTTTGACTGCATTGAGCAAGCTATGGTGGCGGGTAAACCAGAGGTGTTTTTGTTACACGGCGTTACGGGAAGCGGAAAGACCGAAGTGTATATGCAACTCATTGACCGGGTGGTGTCTCGCGGCGGCAATACCATTATGTTGGTGCCGGAAATTTCTTTGACGCCCCAGTTGTTGTCCCTTTTTGCCGCCCGATTTGGAAACCGTATTGCGGTATTACATAGCCGTCTCACGGACGTACAACGGGTGCGGGAATGGCGTCGAATTGAACAGGGCGACGTACAGATTGTGGTAGGTGCCCGATCTGCTGTATTTGCTCCTTTCTCCGAGGTGGATTTAGTCATTTTGGATGAATTTCATGACCACTCCTACCAGGCGGAAGATGCGGGTATGAAGTATCACGCAAAGGACGTGGCAACAATACGTTGTAAAGACCACGGTGTTGTGGTGTTGGGTTCGGCTACGCCGGATGTTTCTGTATATCATAGGGCGCAAGTCGGTGCTGTTCAGTATTTGCCGCTGCCTAAACGGGCTATGGATCGACCTTTGCCCACTGTTTCTGTGGTGGATATGCGGGAAGAAATTCGCAATGCAGGCTGTATCCCTATTTTTAGCGGGGAATTGTTACAGCGGATGCGGTACAACTACCAACAGGGTTTGCAAACGTTGATCTTTGTGGGAAGACGTGGTTATGCCTCCGGACTGCTATGCAGAGATTGCGGCAGAACCATGAAGTGTGGGAAATGTAATATTCCCATGACCTATCACGCATCCGGCAACCGTTTGATTTGTCACTACTGCGGGAATACGGCCCAGGCCCCTGCTACCTGTCCGGCTTGCGGAAGTCCTTATTTAGAGTACAAGGGAATTGGTACAGAACGGGTGGTACAGGAAATTAAACGCCTTTTCCCGGAAGCTAACGTACTTCGAATGGATGCGGATACCACACTGGGAAAGGATGGCCACGGAAAGATTTTGAAAGAATTCTCCACGGGAGATGTGCATTTCTTGGTGGGTACGCAAATGGTGACGAAAGGTCACGATTTCCCCGGCGTTACGTTGGTGGGCGTGCTGAATACAGACGGCATTTTAAATAGTCCGGAGTATCGGGGGGAAGAAAGAGCATTCCAATTGCTGACGCAAGTGGCAGGACGAGCAGGTCGAGGTAAAACGGCAGGTCATGTGGTTGTGCAGGCCTACGATGTGGATAACTACGCTATTTCGGCTGCCCAAAACCACGATTATCGAGAATTCTACCAAAACGAGATTGTAATTCGGGAGAATCTTTGGTATCCTCCCTATTGTACCGTATGCAGTGTACAAGTGACCTGTGAGAATGACCGCGCAGGATTTCTTTGGTGTAAGAAAGAAGTGGAACATCTTCGGGAGTTGATTCCGGGTTTGTCTT
>JAFYOJ010000062.1 GCA_017560225.1 Clostridia bacterium | reverse complement strand
GTAGCTCAGTTTGGCTAGAGTGCTTGCTTGGGGTGCAAGAGGTCGCCTGTTCAAGTCAGGTCACTCCGACCAGCCGTAAGAAGCCCAAGAGGATTTTCTCCTTTTGGGCTTTTTCTTTTTTACAATATGCGCACAGGAAGGAATATTGCATATGAATTTAATTGCAGATCAATGGTTGGATTATGAAATATTAGATGCCGGTGACGGGATGAAATTAGAACGGTGGGGAGAGATTATTCTTTCCAGACCGGATCCCCAAGTAATTTGGAAGCCGGTGCGTCCTGATTTGTGGAAGAAAGCCCACGCGGTTTACAACAGAAGTCATTCCGGCGGCGGTAATTGGACGTATAAACGTGATTTCCCAAAGAATTGGAAGATTGCTTATGATACGTTACAGTTTCATATTGAACCTATGGGATTTAAACATACAGGCCTGTTCCCTGAGCAGGCTGCAAATTGGGAATGGATGCGTAAACAAATTCGTGAACGTGTCGCAAAAGGCGGTACTGTGAACGTGTTGAATCTATTTGGTTATACCGGTGGTGCTACGGTGGCTTGTGCGGAAGCGGGGGCAAAGGTTTGTCACGTAGATGCCTCGAAAGGGATGGTGCAAAGAGCCAGCGAGAATGTTGCTCTTTCCGGTTTGCAAGGCAGGGAAGTGCGTTATATTGTGGATGACGCATTTAAGTTTGTTGCTCGTGAAATTAAACGCGGTCATCATTATGATGGCATTATTATGGATCCTCCGTCCTATGGAAGAGGCCCCAATGGTGAAGTTTGGAAATTGGAAGATAATTTGTATTCTTTTGTAAAGGATGCTATGTCTTTATTGTCTGAAAAACCGTTGTTCTTTTTGCTGAATTCTTATACAACGGGATTCTCACCTACGGTGACGGGAAATATTCTTCGTATGACAGCGCCCAAACAATCCGGGCGTATTGAAAGCGGAGATTTATTGATTCCTATTACGTCTATGACCGGGACCTATTTGCCTTGTGGTTCCTATGCTGCGCTTATTGGGGAGGCATAATGATGGATTCGCCCGGTTTTGAAATTTTGTATGAAGATAATCATATGATGGGCGTGGTGAAACCTTGTGGGATTCTTTCCCAAGGAAACGGTGAAGCCGACGAAGATATGCTTACGATGATTGCTTCCTATATCAAAATTCGAGATCAAAAGCCCGGCAATGTTTTCGTTGGATTGGTGCATCGTTTGGATCGGAATGTAGGGGGGACGATGGTGTTTGCAAAGACATCAAAAGGTGCTTCTCGGTTGTCGGAAAGTATGCGAAACGGACAATTTGATAAAGGGTATTTTGCTTTAACAAAGACGCCGTTGTCACAACCCGGCGGCGTACTTGTTCATTCCTTGTGGAAGGATCCACGCCAAAATCAAGTGTTTGAACGACCGGAGGGGAAACTTTCCAAGTTGGGATACCGCTTTATTGGACAAGCGGGGGGATATTATTTATATTATGCGGTTCCTATTACAGGCAGAACCCATCAAATCCGGGCACAATTTGCTTTTACCGGCTCTCCGTTAGTGGGGGACAGTAAATATGGTCAAGCTTCCTCCGGAAAAGGTCTTCCCATTGGATTATGGTCCGGAGTTGTTTCTGTACCGCATCCTGTCCGAAGAGATGAAAGAATTCTTCTTACGAGTGTGCCTACGGGGGAACCTTGGTGTTTACATCCGGATATTTTGCCGCTCATTCGGTCTTTTGTTGAGAAAGGAGACTTTCGATGGAATTTGAATTGATTGCGACGACTGCTTTTGGTTTAGAGGGCGTTGCGGCCCGTGAGTTATCGTGGTTGGGTATTGATAATGCACGTACGGAAAATGGTCGTGTTCGATTTGTGGGCGATTTTAATACCATTGCACGAGCAAACTTATGGCTTCGTACAGCGGATCGTGTCCTGATTTCTCTTGCGGAAGGTGAAACTCGGACTTTTGAAGATCTCTTTCAGTTGGTGCGCGGAATTGATTGGGCGAAGATTTTACCGAAAAATGCGTGTTTCCCGGTTACGGGTAAATCTGTGAAATCTACTTTGCATAGTGTGCCGGACTGTCAAGCAATTACCAAGAAAGCCATTGTGGAACGTTTGAAACAGTCTTATCCTGTGGACTGGTTTCCGGAGGATGGACCACTCTTTAAGATCGAAGTGTCAATTTTGAATGATTATGCCATGATTACCTTGGATACGTCCGGTGCGGGCCTTCACAAAAGAGGATATCGAAAGGATTCCACGAAGGCGCCGATCAAGGAAACATTGGCGGCCGGCATGCTTCTGATCAGTCATTGGAAGAAAGATCGCGCATTGCTGGATCCTTTTTGCGGCAGTGGTACCATTCCTATTGAAGCCGCTATGATTGCACGTAATATTGCACCGGGTTTACAGCGGACTTTCTTATATGAATCGTGGCCTTGTGTGCCGGAAGGAACCAGAGCAGCTGCACAAAAAGAGGCGGAAGCAAAGATTGATTATGATATTACCCTTCGGATTGCCGCATCGGACATCGATTATTTTGCCGTCAAACAAGCGAAGGAAAATGCGATGATTGCCGGCGTGTTGGATGATATTACATTCCAGAAACTGGATTTCAAAGCCACTTCCTCTCGCTATAAATACGGTTCTATTGTCACGAATCCGCCCTACGGTGAACGCTTGTGTGAGGAAAAAGAAGTGGTCCGTTTGTATAAGGACATGGGAACACATTTCAAAACTTTTGATACGTGGTCGGTATATTTAATTACTTCTTATGAGAAGTTTGAAAATTGCTACGGCAGTAAAGCCCATAAGAAAAGAAAATTGTACAACGGTATGTTAAAGTGCAATCTATACCAATTTTTTGGGCCAAAACCACCCAAGGTATATAATCCTTCTGGGATTGCAACGCAAGAAGAAAAATGATATAATGGCAATATTCTTGTAATGATTTTTACACGGGGGTCATTTTTTATGCAAAAGGTTGAAATGAAACGAATTGTTGGATTAGTTATGGCGGTATGTTTTATTGCTGCTTTGTGGGGTTGTAAGGGTGGTTCCAATGAACCTGTCAATAAGCCCCAAGAAACGCCGGTGTCTTCCGCTACCGCTACAGCGGTGCCTCAGGTTACTTTGCCGGAAGATGAGTTTGAACAGTACGAATCGCCGGCTGCTGCCAGTGCTACGCCTACGCCGGCACCCGGCGCAACAGCTACGAACGCGCCTTCTACGGTACCGCAAACAACTACAACACCTGCGGAAACACAGTCACCGTCTGCGACACAGTCGCCTTTGGTAACACAGTCGCCTTTGGTAACACCGACGCCTGCTGCCACGCAGACACCTGTTACTACACAAACGCCTACAGTTAAACCCACCTCTGCCGGCGTATTGCTTCCTCCTGATTATTTATAAGTTTAAGGATGTGTACATTTGAAAGCATATTTTAAATTGGCTGACATTGTTGTTGAGGCCACATTTCAATATGAATATTTGCTTAAACAATGCGGTGCATATTGTGTAGAGAATCCTTCTGCTGTCCATATGGAAATATCTGTAGATTTATCAGATATCGAAATGGAGAGATCGAAAGAAACAGAGGGACATTTTTCGGATGGTTATTTAGAAAGTCTTGCTTTCTATCGTAAGTTTGCTGAGAAAGCGATTGAATTTGATTGTTTTTTGTTTCACGGTTCTGCACTTAGTGTTGATGGAGAATGTTATTTGTTTGGCGCTCCGTCGGGTACCGGTAAATCTACACACAGTGCATTGTACCGTAAACTGTTTGGCGATCGTGTTGTGATGGTTAATGACGATAAACCCTTGATTCGTCGAATCAATAATGTTTATTATGTATATGGCACGCCTTGGGATGGGAAACATCGTTTAAGTAGCAATATTGCTGTTCCTTTAAAGGGTATTTGTTTTCTTAAACAGGGCCCGAACAACGCGATTCGACCCTTATCCATTTTTGAAGCATTGGGGGCTTCTCTGGGACAAACTTACAGACCTACAGAATCCGTTGCTATGTCTGGTGTGTTAAATCTAACGCAGCAAATGCTCGGTACAATTCCGGTGTTTGAATTGGTCTGCACCATATCTATGGAGGCGGCAGAACTTTCTTACCGTACTATGAAAGGAGCTCGTATAGAATGAAATTGAAAGATGGCGTTATTATTTCGCAAGTAGAGAATGAATATGTGGCAGTTTTTGCCGGGGAAGCCGGTAAGGCTTGTAGTGGGATGATGCGAATGAACAAAGTGTCCGCTTTTATTCTTGAACGCTTACAAAACGAAACAAACGAAGATCAATTGGTAAGTGCATTGTTGGATCGCTATGAGGTATCCGAAGAAGATGCACGAAAGAGTGTTCGATTTGTTGTTGATCAAGTAAATAAGGCTGGTATTATGGCATGAATGATTCTATACAGGCGACTATCGCTGAAATAGGTTTCGTGGTACGTCCTGTCGTAGGAACAAGTATGATGCCTCTTTTAGATCAGACAACAGACACGGTTCGTTTAATTAAGGCGCCTGATCGACTGCGGAAGTATGACATCCCTTTATATGTTCGTCCTTCCGGAGAATATGTGCTTCACCGTGTCATTCGAGTTTGCGATGGATATTATGTAATTCGCGGAGACAATACGAACTACACTGAGATTGTTCCTTTTGATTGGGTAATTGCTCTTGCTGATGGATGTTCGCAAAAGGGCGTATGGCATTCTTTTGATGAACCGGCGATGAAGCGGTATGCAATAAGAATCGTTCGTTTTTGGTGCATTCGAAACTTTATAAGAAGGTTACGTGGATTTGTTCGTGGTAAATTATTACGTTTAACCCGCATGTTTAGGAGGAAAACGTGAAACGATTGGAACATTTGTTAGATACATCAGATTTATTGGTTACATTTGTGCGTGTAGCCATAACAGGTGTGCCTGAAAATGTTGTAATACCATCCGATTTTGATTGGAATACACTTTATTTCCTGTCGGAACGTCATAAATTAACCTGCGTTGTCTGGCGAGGGATTGAATTGTCCGGACTTACTGTGCCTCAACCTCTTTTTGATAAGTGGTATGTTCGTACACAACAAGCTTTAAGTAAATCCCTTCGTTTTGAGTACGAATTGACACAAATTCAAAAGGCTTTTGAAGATGCCGGGATTGACTATGTTTTGCTCAAGGGTGTTGTGTTGCAAAAGTATTGGCCGAACAACTGTCTGCGGGAATTTTCCGATCATGATATTTTAATACGAAAAGAACAACGTGAGGCTGCTCGTGACGTTATGATTTCATTGGGGTATTACAATGATTTATATGGTGGTAGCCAGGATGTATATAAAAAAGAACCTATATATGATGTGGAAATTCATACGGAATTACTGGAAGAACAACTTTTCTATTCCGCTTATTTTGCTGATATTTGGAATCGTGTTATTCCTGCAGAAGGGAATATGCATCAATTCACATTTAACCCTGTGGATTTTTATTTGTATTTTCTTGTGCATTTTTGTAAACATGCTCAGTCTAAAGGCAGTGGTTTGCGTTTTTATATTGACTTATATACGCTCCAAACGCAACTTGTTTTTTCTGCAGAAGAACAAAAACAGATCACCTCTTTTTTGTCAAAATTTGATTTAGAAGAATATATCCGTAGATTTACCGATATAAAAAATTGTTTCTTTCAGGAGAAAAGGGAAATTTCTCCCCGAGACAAAGAAATGATTTTCTCCGGTAGTGTTTATGGGGGACATACGCAGAGTATTTATAATTCTATCAATAAATATGGCACAAGACAATATGTTCTCCGACGATTATTTCCGCCTCGAAGCGTATTGGAAGTCAAATACAAAGTCTTACACAATCTTCCTTTTTTGCTTCCTATTTGCTGGATTTATCGTTTTATTCATCATATTTTTAACGGTTTCCACCGACAAAGAATTTTCCGTGAGATTCGTGAAGTTAAACGTTTCTCGGGTAAAGAGGTGCAAAAATGAATTTTTCCAATTTGTTTTTTTTGTATGCTTTTTTGCCTGCAACGCTGTTGTTATACTATTTAATTCCCAATATTCATTATCGAAATGCGGTACTTATCTTTGTTTCTCTGATTTTCTATGCCTGGGGAAACCCGACCATGGTACTGCTGTTATTGTTGGTATGCATCGTCAACTATTTTCTGGGCAGAGGAATTGGTGCTGCACCGGGGATGAAGAAAGGAAAGCTGTTCCTTTCTGTGGGATTAGTCCTGAATATCGGGCTTTTGTTTGTATATAAATATTTGGCTTTTTTCTTAGAAACAGTCAATTTACTACCGAAGGTATCGTTGCCGATTCCGAATATAATCATGCCTCTTGGCCTTAGTTTCTTTACTTTCAGGATTATTTCTTATTTGTTAGATGTATACTGGGAGAAAGTATCTGCAGAACGATCTTTTCCTGTTTTTTTGTTATTTGTATCCCTTTTCCCTTGCACCGTAGCAGGTCCTATTGTGCGTTATCAAACTATTTTCAAATGTCTACACAGCCGTAAGCATTCTCGGGAAGATCTTTGGTACGGTTTTATGCGTTTAAGCGTGGGACTGGGGAAGAAAGTCATTCTTGCTGATCAATTGTATATGGTCACGGAACATTATTTTTCGGGCAGCTTGCAGAATCTATCCGTTGCAGAAGCATGGTTTGCTTTGTTGGTCTATACCATGTATGTTTATTTTGATTTCTCCGGTTATTCGGATATGGCTATTGGTATTGCTCGCTTATTCGGTTTCCGTTTTGAGGAGAACTTCCGTTATCCTTTTGTTTGTACTACGATTTCAGAGTTTTGGCAGCGTTGGCATATTTCTTTGGGGTCTTTCTTTCGAGATTATCTTTTATATGTGCCGATTTTTGGTAAAATGCGCATCTATGGAGGCCTGTTTTTGGTTTGGTTTTCCACCGGCTTATGGCATGGCGCCTCTTGGAATTACGTCATTTGGGGCCTGTATTTCGGTTTGTTTATTTTATTGGAAACCAAAATCGGTAAGAAGAAAATGAAGAAGATTCCTGTCTTCATTCGTCATATTTACACTAAGTTTGTGATTGCATTAGGTTTTGGTATTTTTTATTTTACCGATTTAAGCCGAATGGGGGTTTTCTTTAAGTGCTTGTTTGGATTGGACGGTAATGGTCTTATCCATGAATTTTCATCTGTGTATATGATGAATCATTTAATTTTGGTATTGATTAGTCTTCTTTGCATTTTCCCGTGGGTGCCGTTCTTCAAAAAGAAGTTGGAACGGCATACGGCGACAATCGCCGTCGGAGAATGTGTTTGTGGTATTTTGCTGCTTGCACTATTTATTTTATCCAGTATAATTTTGGTGAGCAGTACGAATCAACCGTTCTTATATACACAATTCTAAGGAGGCGCTGTTTTGGAGAATCAGCAACAAGAATTGAATAGACCGCAAAGAAACAACGTGCTTTTTGCAATTCGTATTGTATTTGTATACTTATTTTTTGCTGTGCTTTTGAGTGGTGCTGTTTTATTGCTTGTTTTGGAACGTCCTTCGTATTCTCAGGATGAAAAGCGGGAGTTAGCTACAATGCCGTCGTTTTCTTTATCCGCTCTGTATAAAGGGGAATATACGGAGGCTTTGCAATATTTTTATAATGACACAATTCCATATCGTTCGGAATTGAAGCGTTTTTCGGATCGAGTGCTTAGTTATAAGGGATTTGCCCAAGACGATGTTTATATTGATATCCCCGGTGATCTTCCGCCTATTCCTTCTGAGGAACCGGATGGAACATTACCGCCTGTAACAACACCGGGAACGAATGCTGAAGAAGTTCCTGCCGTCACACCTTCTCAAAGCACCGAAAAGCCGAATGTAAATGAATTTTCTCAAAACCAAGGCATTGTTACGTATAAAAAACGTGCCATGGAATTATATTGGGGCAGCAAGGCGTCTATGCGGGATTACGCATTGTCTTTAAATACCTTACAGACAAGAATGCCGGAGCTCAATGTTTGGTCTATGAATATTCCGATTTCCTCAGCCTATTATTTACCGCCTTCTTTGGCAGGAAAATATGGGGATCAGGAGCAGGATTGTGCTTATATACGCAGTCTGCTTCAAGAAGGTGTGTATTACGTGGATGTATATAATGTGCTGAAGAAACACGTAGATGAGGATATTTATTTACGCACAGACCATCACTGGTCCTATTTAGGTGTGTTTTATGCAGTAGAAGAGATGATGAAGCAAGCAAATTTGCCGGTGCCGAATTTATCGGATGATTATGTTACGAAATCAAAAGATGGCAATTTGGGCTCATTCTATCTGTATTTTGATCAAAAACATTTAGTGAACTATCCGGAAACCTTTACTTGGTACGAACCCAAGTTCTCCTTTGATTGCACTTATTACAGTTATGACACCATGCAAGTGGTTAAGACCAGTCAAAATAAGATGTTCTTCTACTATTCGGAACCTTTTTATGACATGGTGAATTACGGAGATTCCTATCTTACCCACGTCAAGACATCGGCGAATACAGGCAGAAAGGTGGCCGTGTTTAAGGATAGTTTTGGGAATGCATTGGCACCTTTCTTGGCGAAGGGATTTGATGAAATTTGGGTCATTGATCTTCGTTATTTTAAAGGAGATGCGTACGCATTTTTGGCGGAGAAAGGTGTTACCGATGTACTGATGGCTTCCTGTATGTTTACTAATGCCGGCTATAAGTCGTCCTATTATAAGAATTTATTTGTTTCATGAAAGGATCTTGAAATGAAAGAGTTATTTTATCCTTTTGACAGTGATTGGATTATGATGAATCGACGAAAGATTAAGAAAGCGCTCCTTTTGGAACACGATTCTTTTGTTACGAAGAGAATTGCTGTACTGGGTGGATCTACAACCCATGATATTGTGCAGGTTTTAGAGCTTTTCTTATTAAATGAGGGTATTCAACCCATCTTTTATGAATCTGAATATGGACAATTCTATCAAGATGGTATCTTTGGCAACGAAACATTGGATCAGTTTGAACCGGATTTGATTTTTATTCATACATCCAATCGAAATTTGGATGCTGTATATCCATCCATCCGGGATACGCAGGAAACAGTATTGGCGCGTATTGAAGAACAAATGACCTTGTATACACAGCTTTGGACGACATTATACAATAAATTCCACTGTACCATTATTCAAAATAATTTTGAATTTCCTTTTTATCGGATGTTTGGCAATCAAGATAGTGTAGATTACCGTGGACGGGTTCATTTTATTCAGGCTTTAAATCGTCGTTTTACGGAATATGCAGAGGAACACCGGGATTTTTATATTCATGACATTCAATATTTATCATCCCTGTATGGATTGGAGAAATGGTCGCAGCCCTTTTACTGGTATATGTATAAATACGCGGTTTCTTTGCCTGCAATTCCTTTTTTTGCAGACAGTTTAAGTCATATTATAAAGTCTGTTTTTGGTAAGAACAAGAAAGCGCTGGCATTGGATTTGGACAACACCCTTTGGGGGGGCGTCATTGGAGATGATGGACTTGACGGGATTGAAATCGGACAAGAAACCTCATTGGG
>JAFYOJ010000061.1 GCA_017560225.1 Clostridia bacterium | reverse complement strand
GGATTTTGTTTTTACAGAGGAAATGGCCGAGGATTTATTGGAATGTGCAGAGATGAGTGCGGCGCTTGACCAGAAGATGGATCGACTTCGGAAGTTGGTACAAGAGGGGGAGAAGGGGTAAAACTTTCACTTGATACTTTCACGAAATTCTTGTATGATTAAACCCTGTTCGATGAAGAATGAAAGGGAGGCGAAAGTTATGTGTAAACAAAGAAAATGTTGTTTCTATAAGCACTTGGTGGGTTTCGTTTTGCTTCTTTCTTTTTTGTCGTCAATCATGTTTGTGTATGCGTCTGATACGACCGCTGTATACACGCCTGTTCTACAATCGGATTTTGAGCAATGTGTAGAGAATAATTATTTTTCCGGTGTGGTTTCCGGTGGGAATTGGTCCGGAATTTTACCCGAATCGAAGGTAAAGGCGGTGAGTGGTACAGCCGCACTAAGTGGAACGCGCAGTCTTCAAATTCAACAGTGCGATATTCAGTGGAACGATTTTAAAGCAGAAGATTACGGGTTTCGAATTGGGTTTAAGCTACGTTTGGAAGAAGATTTTAATCAAAATATCCAATTTATTCTTTCAACCCAGGATACATTGACCGAGTTGTCTTCGGAAGCCGGTATTTTGCTGGAAATTTATAACAATGAACGAAATGAAACGGTTTTATATGGATCTGACCGTATGACTCCTCTTGCTGAGTTAAATAAGAACAAAACTTATACGGTTGAATTGTTTATTGAACGCGGTAGTGAAACGGTTCAAATTGCTTTGAACGGTACGAATTTAAATAAAGCATACTCGTTTATTAGTAAAGTGTATTTTATCGACGGATTACGTATTTGTTCCACAATTATAAAGGATGGAGAACTCGGCGGTCTCTGGTGTTTGGATGATGTTGCCGTGGAAACACGACCTCGGACGTTTGCCCAGCCTTTCTCCGGGCAGACACCGGGAAATATACCGGAAGTAAGCGTTCCTGAACCCTCTGTCGATGCACTTCATGTGTATGTGAATGGTGTCCGTATTGGTGTTACAAAGATGTATGCCTCCTCTCAAACTGTTTACATTTCTGCAGAACAGTTTTTGAAGAGTATCAATGTGCCCTATGTGTATGATAGCGAACACGGTGTTTTGACTGTAGAGAATGATCGTGTTTCGGCAATTGTTTCTGTGCCGGATACGAAGCTTACTGTGAATGGGAGCATTGTTGAACTTACGTATCCTGTACGAATGATTGATCAGGTTGTTATGGTTCCGCCGCAATTTATCAACGAGGTGTTTAATGCAAAAGTTTGGTGGGATTACGATGCCGGTCTGCTTGTGATTACAACAGGGGCGTATAAGAACAATGACAAATTGATGCGGTTGGGCAGTAAATTGTACATGAACGGGGAACCCTATTATGCAGTGGGAGCGCACCTGGATGGTATGTTTCAAACGGTTATGACGCGTTATTTGACACCCGGTTATGATACGGAAGCATCTTGGACGAATGAAGCAGAACGAGAATTAAGTAAATTAAAGGAACAAGGGGTTAAAGCGATTCGTTTCTCCTGTAGCACGGATTTGTTGCCGGATTTATTGTATGATGATGTTAGTATGGGTAAATATCTGGAAGCTATGGATGCCCTTTTGAATGTGTGCGATCGGTATGAGATTCAAGTTGTACTGTGCCTTGATTTGATTTCTTCTTGTTTTATTGCGAAGGAAAATGCACCTCGTTACGGTTGGATTGCCGGTGATGAAGGGATCGTTGATTTAGTGGCGAATCCACTTTCTAAATCCCGAGGAATTATTTTGCCTTTTTTAGGAAAATTTGTATCGCGATACAAAAATCGACATACGATTTTGATGTATGAAATTGCAAATACAGCGAATCTTCGGGCGGATACGGGTGTCTATATGAATGAGGCCACTTATTCATTGGGGCAATTGGCATCTTTTTATAAGGATTGTGTAACCACTATCCGAAATAGTGATCCAAACTGCATTATAAGCAGCGGGGATGGGATTCCGTTGAAATATCAATTGTCGTTATACCATGCGACGATGCAGGGACGTGTTGCCGGACAGAATGAGTTTACTAAGAAAGATACTACGGAGCAACAGTTAGAGGCCCTGTGGCTTCTTCACGAGCATTTCGACGTTATTTCCTTGCAGTTTGACGATACGCGTCTTTCACAAATGGATACATTTTATTTTTCCGGAACTCACGAGAATACTTTGAATGAACTGCCTTTCTATGTTCACGTGGCCTACCGATTCGGTAAACCGCTTTATAGCGGGCTCTCTTATGGTTTGGAGGGAAATGCACAAACGGATGGAATTGATCGCAATTTATATCAAACGATTTTATCCGGTATGCCCCTTTCTTTTTGGCAGGAGTTATCGCCTGTTGAAATGACACAAGGGACACAGTTGCTATACGAGAAATATGCAGTGAATGCAGTGTCCGGAGAGAATACCAATGTGGTTTGGATGAATTCCATAGTGGATGTTTTTAATCCGGAAGATGTACTTGGTGCAGATGCATTAGACGATGGAGACCGATTCTTGGATCGTTTCCTGCTTTTTGTAACTGTAAGTGTTGTTTTGATTGTTTTCTCTGCAATCATTGTATCTACATTTAAGAATAAGAAGGTTGTGTAATATGACGCATGAACAAGCTATTCAAGTAAAGCCTTTAGTACAGGCATATATGGGTGATTCAGTCTATGAACAGTATGTACGCGCTTACTTGATTTCAAAACCCTATAAGAATGTACACGATCTTCATAAGAAAGCAACTGCATTTGTGAAAGCAAAATCCCAAGCTGAAATTTTAATGCATTTGCAAGAAGAATTGACTGAGAAAGAAAGTGATGTGGTTCGCAGAGGACGAAATGCACATCCGCATACAGTGCCGAAGAATGCGGATATCGGTCATTATCATTTGGCCACCGGCTTTGAAGCACTAATTGGTTATTTGTATTTGACGGAAGATCAAGAACGTTTAGCATACATTTTACAAAAATCCGTAGAAATAGGAGAAGGTTTATATGGAATCACGAGAGAATAATCAAGAAATTATATATGGTCGCAATAGCGTTATGGAAGCGTTGAAAGCGGGTACATCCATCAATCGTTTGATTTTTTCAAACGGAGAAGGCACCGGCTCTTTGAAGGCTATCCTTGCTTTGGCAAAAGAGAAGGGGATTCTTACTGCGGCCCAAGATAGAAAGAAATTGGACGAAATCTGTGGAAACCGCAACCATCAAGGCGTTATTGCTTATATTGCGGCCGCTACCTATGTGGAGCCGGAGGATATTTTACAGGCTGCCAAGGATAAAGGGGAAGCGCCTTTTGTCATTATTTTGGATGAGATACAAGATCCCCATAATTTAGGTGCGATCCTTAGAACTGCGGATGCTGTGGGGGCACACGGTGTCATTATTCCGAAGCATAGAGCGGTTGGTCTTACCGGAACCGTTGCTAAGACCTCTGCCGGTGCCTTGCATCACGTGCCTGTGGCAAGAGTGACCAATATTCCGTCTACCCTTGATTATTTGAAAGAACAGGGACTTTGGATTGCCGGGACGGATTTGTCCGGAACGATGCCTTTCTATCAGGCGGATTTTAAGGGACCGATTGGTCTTGTTATCGGAAGCGAAGGCCATGGCATGGGTAAATTGACCTGCAAGAAATGTGATTTTGTTGTGACTATTCCGATGTGTGGACAAGTTACGTCACTCAATGCATCTGTTGCGGCCGGCGTTGTAATGTATGAGATTTTCAAGCAGCATAAAGGAGGTCAAGGATGACAGCGGCTTTGCTGAAAGAAGCTTTGAATCAACCACAATATGAAGCTGCGACGACTGTTAATGGTCCGGTGCTGGTTTTGGCTGGTGCAGGTAGCGGTAAG
>JAFYOJ010000005.1 GCA_017560225.1 Clostridia bacterium | reverse complement strand
GTTTTGGAAAACCCTGACAGCATTTCAAAACTCGTGCTTCGCAAAGGTTTGGATGCAGTATTTGAGGCACTTCCTGAGGAGTTGGATGAAGAGGACGACGAAGAATTGATTCGTGTTGCGGTTGTAGGAAAACCCAATGCCGGTAAGTCTTCTTTGATTAACCAGATTTTAGGCGAAGAACGTGTAATCGTCAGCAATATTGCGGGTACAACCCGTGATGCCATTGATACGTATACGGAGAAGGATGGACAGCGGTTCTGCTTCATCGATACGGCGGGTATGCGTAAGCGGGGAAAGATTACGGATAATATCGAGCGCTACAGCACTATGCGCAGTTTGACGGCCATTGACCGCTCCGACGTAGTGGTTATTATGGTGGATGCTCAGGACGGCGTTACGGAGCAGGATACCAAGATTGCAGGTTATGCCCATAATCAGGGCAAGGCGATTATTGTGGCGGTCAATAAGTGGGATTTGATTGAGAAAGATACCAAGACCATGGATCAGTTCCGCACCGCGGTGATGGAGAAGTTTAACTTCATGATGTACGCACCGGTTGTGTTTATTTCGGCCCTTACAGGTCAGCGTGTAGCTAAACTTTATGAGATGATTGTAAAGGTGTCTCAGGAGGCTTCTAAGCGCATTTCTACCGGTATGCTCAATGACGTACTGACTGAGGCGATTACGGCCGTACAACCGCCTTCTGACAAGGGTAAACGCTTAAAGGTTTACTATATGACGC
This sequence comes from Clostridia bacterium, assembly GCA_017560225.1. Lineage (GTDB taxonomy): Bacteria > Bacillota > Clostridia > UBA1212 > UBA1255 > RGIG9099. Next base: position 1,266 of record JAFYOJ010000005.1, on the reverse strand, counting down.
AGATTAAGGTGAAGCCGCCTACGTTTGTGATTAAGTGTAACAAGAAAGACTTGTTCCATTACTCTTACCAACGTTATTTGGAGAACCAACTTCGTAAGAGTTTTGGCTTTGAAGGCACACCGATCATCTTCAAACTTCGGGAGAAGGACGAGAACGACACCGAGTAAGGAGGAAACCCTATGGATATTCTTTGGCTGATTCTTTCGGCGATTGTGGGTTACTTGTTGGGCAGTATCAACGGAGCTGTGCTGATTTCTACGATTTTCTATGGCTCTGACGTGCGGAATCACGGTAGCGGCAATGCAGGTACAACCAATATGCTGCGTACGTTTGGCAAGAAGGCGGCGGCGGGAACGTTTCTGGTGGATTTGCTGAAAGGCGTTGTGGCCGCTGTGTTGTGCGGATTGATGGTAAAATGGTTGGGAACCCATTACGACTACTGGATGGGCGCCTGCATCGGCGGTGGATTCTCTATTTTGGGACACAATTGGCCTGTGTTCTTTGGCTTTAAAGGTGGAAAAGGTGTGCTGACCTCTTTTGCCGTGATGCTTGCTTTATCGCCCATTGCTGCTATCTGTGCTTTAGGTGTATTTATTGTGGTGGTGGCGATTTGCCGCTATGTGTCTTTAGGATCCATGGTGGGTGCATTGTCGCTTCCATTCTGGATTTGGTTATTCTCCGGCTTTGTGCCTGTGTTCTACCTGGGTATTTTTGCCGCTGTATTATTGATTGCAAGACACTATGCCAATATCGGTCGTTTGATTCGCGGTACTGAATCGAAATTGGGCCAGAAGACTAAGAAGGAGTAAGATACGTATGGGAGAAACTTCTTTGGGATACTTGGAAGCGAAGGAGCGGGCTGCTGTCCTTCGGGTACAGTTAAATCAATATGCTTACGAATATTACGTGCTGGATCAACCCAGTGTCAGTGACTATGAATATGACGTGGCATATCGTGAGTTGGTGTCCATTGAAGAAACTTATCCGGATTTAAGTACCTCGGATTCGCCTACAAAACGAGTGGGCGGTACAGTTTTAGAGGGATTTCAAAAGTTTACCCACCGCGTGCCGCTGCAAAGTTTAGATAATTTATTTTCTGAGCCGGAAGTGTATGCTTTTTGTGAGAAGATTCAAAACGAATTTCCGGGGGAAGAAACGCAATTTGTTGTAGAGAAGAAGATCGATGGCTTATCTGTGGCACTTACGTACGTAGACGGCGTTTTGACGGTGGGTGCTACTCGAGGAGATGGTTTGGTGGGGGAAGAG
>JAFYOJ010000060.1 GCA_017560225.1 Clostridia bacterium | reverse complement strand
GCTGTGGATTGTAGTGCAAGTGGATTCGGCAATGCCGGCTGGCTTGTTGGATTCCTTGGATATAAGGGTGTTTCTTTTAGAAATATGCAGGTGTCGAAAGGTTTGGTCGTTCCGAATCCTTCTGCATCTCCTTCTGCGGTGCCCACTGTTTCTCCTACGGCCGTACCGACTGTAACGCCCAGTGCTACGTCAGGTGCAACAGCGACACCGGTTGAAACGTTGACTCCTGGTCAGGACAATACGGAAGCACCTTCTACGCAACCGGCTACTACCGCGCAGGCGACGCAGCAACCCTCAGAACTTCCTACGGCTACGTCTGAGGTGGGTGCAAATCCAAATACTTCTGAGTCGGATTATTCCTATATTATTGTGATTGCCGGCGTATTGCTTTTAGCTTCTGTTGTTTTCGCGATTTATCGTTATAAGAAGGATCGTGTTCGCGGCAGCGAGGAGTGATTGTGATGAAGAAAAGAATATTGGTTGTACTTGTGGCGATTGTGCTGTTGTCAGTCGCTTATCTTTCTCAAGGCTATTATGTACAAGGCAATGACCGTCAGTTGGAGAATTTACTGGAAAATGCTTTAACCCAAGATCATTTGGATGCGTTTTTTGATACAAATCGTGGAAAGCCGGAATTAGAATGGTCCGGTTCCACCGCCTATTTTAAGAGCGGATATCTGCAATCTAAGAAGGAAATTTCGGAAGATACGTATACTTTTTCCCTGGATGTGTATTCGCAAAAAGACGACTGGAAATTACGCATTGATTTAGGTAAAAAGTCCGGCAAGAAGTCCTATGGACAAGTTACATTTGATGCTACCTCTAACGCTATTCTTTTGTATGATGGTATCGGGGATGTTATTTACCACGACTATACGGGCAAACTGGCATCCGAACAATGGTATCAACTATCGCTGGCGGTCAGAAAGAATACGCTCTATATTTATGTAAATGGAAGATTGGAAGCGCAGATGTCTTGCGACGACAATTATAAGGGCGATTTTGCAATCCGCAATACAGGGACGCCGGTGTTTATGAAGAATCTTTCTTGCTATGGAACCAGTGGTATGCTCCTGACAGCGGACGCACAGGTCATTGGCAGTTTGGAAGGGTATGATCCTGTTGTCTTACCCGGTAAACAACAAACAGTATCCTTTCTTCCTGTATCTCAGCATACCAATCTTACCGTGAGTGTAATCGATGCGGCAGGAAATCTGTATGAGCAACAGGCATTAGCGGTACAAGATGGGAAATATATATTCTCCTATATCCCAAGGGGAACCGCCGGATGGCAACAAATCCGGGTGTATGCCGATTCGCAGCTTCTTGGTACTGCAGACGTTTACGTAGAGGCACGTACCACCGTTCAAACCGGTGACGAGGCATTTGATCAATTCTACGAAACGTTAGTGGGTCAGGTGACGGATCGGGAATTACCTGTTTATACCATTGATGAATATGAATTTAAGATGTATATGAGTTGGCTGCGGGACCATACGCATATGATGGAAGCCGGCATTTATTGGCAAGATGGTTTCCGGGACGTAATGGATTTTTGGCTGGATATGCAGCATGAAGATGGCTTTTTCTATGAGATGATTCTTCGAAAAGGCACACCGGAGTGGACGTCCTTTACCAATAATTCCGACAAGAAGTTCTATAAGAAAGTCACGGATAATTTATATATCCTTCGGTTTGAAATCGAAGCAGATATTGAATATTTGGTTGTGGACGGTGTGTACCTGGCGTGGAAGACCACCGGGGACGATGCCTGGATGACCGACACCTTGGATCACTTGGATCGGGCTTTGCGGTGGATTATGACGAATCCGGAACGGTGGAGCAGCACCTATGGTTTGCCCATTCGCGGAAGCTCTATTGATACCTATGACTTTGTCTATGGTGATTATGCCAATAAACCCCATAATCGCCGTGTTTACTGGTGGGAAGATGGTATGAGTTGGGGAACACCAATGGCCATTTTCCATGGTGACTGCACCGGTTTCTACCAAGCATGTAATCAGTTGGCAGAAATGTACACCGTTTCCGGTAATAAAGACCGCGCTTCGTACTGGAAAGGCGTTGCAGCGAAAGTGAAGGATAATCTCATTGACGTATGTTGGAATAATCAGTATTTTGCCCACATGGTACAAGTCCATCCGACTTTGGAAGAACTGCCTACCGATTGGCAAGCGGATTTGTCCGGAGATTGGACCCGTCTTAGTTACAGCAACGTAAGTGCGTTGAATCGCGGTATACTGAATCAAAAACAAGCGTCGTCGATTATTGAGAGCTTCAAGGCGCTGCGAGATAATCCTCCTTACGTGGAAACTCCGGAGGGCCATTCTGAAGAGAAGTTCTTTGCGGAATGGGTAACGATTTATCCTTCTTACAGACAGTCGCAAAATATTAAGTTTGAAGTAAACTCTTACGTAAACGGATGTATTGCACCGTTCTGCGGTGGAGAATTGGCCAATGGCTGCTTTAAATGGGGTTATGCGGAATACGGGTATGATATCATCAGCCGACTGCAAGAACTTTGTGAACGGGACGGCGGTTTGAAATTCTTCTATCATCAAGATGGCACCATTTACTATTATGACGATGGAAGCGGTAGTTCCGGTGGCCCGGACGCCTGGGGTGCGGCTACGGTCCACAATGCGATTGTGGAAGGACTGGCCGGATTCTCCGGAACGGGAAAATTGTTGGAAAGTGTTACGTTGACACCTTCTTGGACCGTGACAGAGTATGAGGACGTTTACGTATCTGTTAGTTACGGCCAATCGGGAAGATATATTGCCTATAAAGCAGTAAACGATTTGCAGGCAGGCCGTATGCAGTACGAGATTGTAGGGGATAGCAGCAAGGTTGCCCTGCAAGTACTGCTCCCTCAGGGCAATATTCCTACCGGCGTGCAACTGAACGGCAAATCTGTTTCTTTTCATACAGTGCAGAAAGAAAATGATGTCTATGCGGTATTTTCCTATACAAAGGCAAGTAACCTGGATCAGGATATTGTGACGGTTTTGTTTGAGGAGGGTGTTCCTACGGTCAAAGCACAAGGTGTTGGTTTGGTGCTGGCTTTGGAAATTGCGCTTGGCATGCTGTTTGTGGCAGGAACGATTCTTTTTATTACATTAAAGAGTACGGGAAAGAAGCATAAATAATATAACGGAGGTTTGTTATGAAGAAACTTAGTATTTATTTAACAGTAATGATCATGGCGGTAGGTGTTCTTGGTACGACGATCTGTCCGGCTATGGCGAATACCGGAGAAAATATGTTTAGCGATGCAATTTTTACATCAAAGGACACATTGAAAAATACTTTCTATGTAGATCATGAAGATTCAGTATCTTTGATTGAAGAAGACGGAACGAAGATGATTTCCGTGAAACGGGACGGTTCTTCTTTTGAAAGTAACCGTTTGATTTCTAAGAAGAAAGTGGAAGCGAAAAATTTTGTATATACTGTAGAGGCAGCGGCTACTAAGATTTCCGGCTCACAATACACGGAAATTCCGATTATTGTGGGCGTACAAGATGGGTATGGTTCTTATACCCAGGTGTATATCAATAAATCTGTGGATGACTCTGTTACGGTGAACGTTGCATTTTTGGAAAAAGGTGT
>JAFYOJ010000059.1 GCA_017560225.1 Clostridia bacterium | reverse complement strand
GATACGTTATAAGCAAATTCCTCATACATCGCCTGCTGTTTTGCCTGTGATGTGGCAACTCCATTAAAATTGTAACCGCCCAATACGTGGTTTCCGTATACCTGCGCCCACGGAATCTTACGATCTTCCATAGGTTTGCTCATCTGGGTCAAGTACGACTTCATACCACTATCGCTACCTGCAAGTGTACCGCCGGCAGTATGGTTATCGCCACCAAGCAGAACGAGATCCGGTTTCTCCTGATCAAGAATCTTCTCCATATAAGTGATGGTATCCGCCTTCATAGGATACGCATCCTGAATATCAGAGAATACAATAATCTTAAACTTGCCATTGGAATTGAAACGAAGTGTATGCTTCAAATTCAGTACACTCTTTACGTACTGGTCATTGGCCGAGCCGGAGGCTGTAACATCTGCCTGGGCATAGCCCATGAGATTTACCACAACCATCATCAGAAGCAGACACAATGCTATGATCTTTCTGGTCATATTCTTCATCATTAAATCCATCCTTTATAAATGAAATTCAACCTTTATTTACCGGTCATTGCCTGATATGCGGCAGTAACCTCGTGTTCCTGCATCGCCTGGGTGTACAAATTAAAGCCTGCAAGTTTGCCCTTGAAAGCAGCACCGCCGTAACTGCCACCGTTGTAGGCGTTGCAACATGCACCAATGGTAAAGTGATGTGTATTTGCAGCCTTCGGATAGGTAAAGGTTCCCCAATAGGTCTCAAGTTCATCTACCAGTGCACCATTCAAATAAACAGCAACACGGCTACCATCCCAAGTCATTACAATATGGTTCCAAGCGTTTAACTTAACTGGGAACTCAATAATTTGGTATTTACCCTCAACATGGCAACTGGCTTGGAGTACAACCTCATCGGCACCGGCAGTCTTGCTGGTGTCCAATTTGTAATTGTTGTAAACCTCACAACCGAAACCGCCACCTTCAAAACTATCTCCAATAGAATAGTACTTAATCGTAGCTGTTTCAGTAACTTTCTCCGTAATATTCACGTAATACTCTACGGTTAACCCCGCTGCCAAGGTTTCATACAAATCTGCCAAAGAGAACACATAACAGTTAGTACCACCGGTCATATTACTTACGTATCTGCCAAGGCCTGCATCCATCTCAGTGCCAACGGTTACGCCGGTATTTGGTTTGATTTCAGGACCCGTTGCAACACCGTTGGAAACCTTACCATTGGAATCATACTTCAAGGAAACAATCAAGGAATCCTCAATATTACCGCTGGGTTCTTCCGTAGGCTCCTCGGTGGGTTCCTCAGTAGGTTCTTCCGTAGGTTCTTCTGTAGGTTCCTCTGTAGGCTCTTCCGTAGGCTCCTCTGTGGGCTCCTCGGTAGGTTCCTCCGTAGGCTCACCTGTAGCCTCGTCCGTAGGACCTGCTGTGACCTCTATATCCTCTGTAGGTGTCGCCGTAGACGCAGGTTTCTCGCTACTGCAAGCACCTGCAAATACAACCAACATACATACGAGAAGGAATGCAATTACTCTTTTCATACTCTGTTACCTCCTAATTTGCAACAAAACTGTTAATACATCGTTAATTGTACAGTATTTCAACTCAAAAATCTTTGCTTTATTATGCGTAAAATTTGTTTTATTCTGCACTCGATTTCCAAATTGGATAAAACATACAGGTTTCTTTTTGCGATAAGTTGCTTTTATGTTTATTCACAAATTACCAGGAAAGACCATTTAAATCTTCTTCAATCCAACATAAGCGGTTATATTTCGCTAACCGTTCACTTCTTGCAGGGGCACCACTCTTCATAAATGGCGCATTGACGGACACCGCAAGGTCTGCAATAAAGGAATCCTCCGTATCCCCGCTTCGATGGGATACCACCACCCGGTAACCGAATTGCTGTGCCAGTCGTACCGTTTTGAGGGTTTCGCTCACGGTACCAATCTGATTGGGTTTAATCAAAATAGCGTTTCCGCAACCATTTTCCCCGCCGACACGCAATCGTTCAGCATTTGTAACAAACAAATCATCCCCCACCAATTGATATTGTCCAATATGACCCAGTTCCCCTGTAAGTTTCTTCCATCCATTCCAATCGTCCTCTCCCAATGGATCTTCTAACGAACAGATCGGATAACGGGCGCATAAATTGATCCAGTGCTTCACCAGCTCACCGGAACTGTAAACTACACCGCGCTTGGGCATTCTGTAATTATCCCCATCTTGCCACTCCGCTGCCGCCACATCTAACGCCAGCATAATTTCATGGCCCGCCTTATAGCCCGCAAGTTCAACAGCAGAAAGCAACAATTCAATAGCTTCTTCATCGTTTTTCAGATCCGGTGCAAAACCGCCTTCATCGCCCAAAGACACCGATAGGCCTTTTTCTTTCAAAATCTTCCGGAGCATTCCATAGACTTCACACCCCCACCGCAGTCCTTCGTGGAATGAAGATGCCCCCACCGGCACAAGCATAAATTCTTGTATATCCAAGTTATTGCCTGCGTGAACACCGCCATTCAGTACGTTCATCATAGGAATCGGCATTCGTCTGCCAGAGATGCCGCCCATATATCGATATAAAGGCAATCCTACGTAGGCAGCGCCTGCACGCACTGCCGCAATGGATACCGCCAGCAGTGTGTTGGCCCCTAAGTTCGATTTATCCGCCGTGCCATCCAGTTGAATCATCGTGTCATCTATGCGTTGTTGATCCAGTACATTTTT
>JAFYOJ010000058.1 GCA_017560225.1 Clostridia bacterium | reverse complement strand
TATATCATGCCGCCGAAATGGTACAAGCCTTGGCCGTTCATGCCGGCGTTGTACCGGAATCGCATACGGAAATTGTTTCCTGTTGTTTGCGAAACGGTCCCACCGCAGAAACGCCGTATTTACCCGTAAATGCCGACACTTTAATTTATAAGTACGAATCCTTACTTGCGACGAATAACGCCCTTACAGACGTTTTAGGCCACATCCAGCAACATTTCGGCAGTATGTTATTAAAAGGTGCTACCACCTTCTGGGAAAATGCTGATGGAAAGTCCGGTACCCGGTGTTACGGTTCCGGTTCCATTCCGATTATTATCTATTTCCGATATTTATTAGGGGCAAACCCAACACAACCCGGATTCGAAGACTTTTCTTTTACCCCCAAAGCATCCGGCATCCATTGCGAAGGGATCATACCTCGTCCTACAGAGGAGAAACCCTTAGAAATTAAGATCTCGCCGGAAGGGTTTGAAGTGAAATAACGACAAAAAAAGACCACGTAACAGACTTAGATCATCTACTACGTGGTCTTATAAATAAACAAATTTATTCTTTCACAACCTGATACCAGATTTCACCATTATCTTCCACTTCTTGCAGCATACAGCCATCAGTTAACTTAATTCTGGCAGAATCACCGCTTTGAATCGTATTGGTAGCAAATATAACACCTTCGTGAAATACAATACAAACACGGTTTCCTTGGGAGTTTGCAACATTGGCACACAAGTCTCCTGATTTACAGAATCTACCACCATAAACATCAATACTACCACTTGTTGTATAGATAAGTGCATTCGCAGCGGAAGTAAGACTTTCACTACTAAAATTTCCGCCATAGATATTAATTTGGTCTCCCTTATTCATCGCCCAACAAAGACCTGAATATCCATTTTCAGAAATCAAATTTCCTTCACCAACAATATTAAGGGTTCCGCCGTTTGCGGTTGTGAATAGAAATTCAAGCTTCTTAGATACGGATGCATCAATAATCAAATCATGTCCATTTAGATTAATGGTCACTTCTCGACCATTTGCAAGGAACATATAAGAACCGTACTGAAGAGGCACAGAGGCATCGATCACAATGTCACTTTCCAATACGATGTTCGCACCCCGAACAAGCATCGCCTCTTTAAGAGAGGCAGCAGAATCAATCAAAACCGGGAAAGACGCACTATCATCATAATCGTCCCCAAAAACATCCACTTCATCGCTGGTTTGGGTTGCCAAAATCTTAATATCAAAGCTTCTGCCTAACGTAAGACCTTGATATTCGTTGCCGGCCGATTCTTGCATTTTAAGGGCAATACCAAGGCACTGTGCCTGTCCCTCGCCAAGCACCCCACAATTTTCATCAGAAAATGCATCCATATATTCACTTAGCGTACCAACTTTAGTGTAGCCTATAAGGTTCCGATCCGCAGGGTATGCAACCGTATCATTTTCACCGATAATGCCAAAATCAAGCGTATAAACGTCGATAACATCTGCAAGAGTTGAACTTGCACCGACCATTACAAACTTTGCCTGCCACTTCAGTGTAAGATCCCCTTCATTTTCGATTTTTATGATTCTAACATCGGTATAACCGGGTTCCCAAACAGCGTTAGCAAAAAGTGGCGTTTGATCATTCTTGATAGAAGACCAAGTGCCATCACGACTAAGCAGTTCCAAGTCAACAATAAGGTCACCCGATTCAATTTTATTGCCGGAAGAGGTTACTGTATCGGTAAACCAGGCAAATGTGCTTCCGATCAGAAGCGTACAACACATTATAACAGCAAGCAGACTAAGTATCACTGCTTGGATGTGAGATTCAGACTTATTCATTCTAAAAACCACTTTTCTTCTTACACTAACTGTACCGTTTCTTCCCAACGGAAGCCTTCGTTCTCTTTGCCGAAGTGGCCATAGTTCGTTGTCTTTGCATAAATTGGTTTACGAAGATCCAAGTATGCGATAATGGCAGAAGGTCTTAAATCAAAGTGCTTAATAACAAGTTCTTCAATCTCCTCTACCGGACGTGTTTCTGTACCGAATGTATCTACGCGAACAGAAACAGGTTGCGCAACACCGATTGCATAAGCAAGTTGCACTTCACACTTCCGAGCAAGTTTAGAAGCAACAACGCTCTTGGCAATATGACGTGCCATATACGCAGCGGAACGGTCTACCTTCGTAGGATCCTTGCCGCTGAATGCACCGCCGCCGTGACGACCCATACCACCGTATGTATCTACAATAATCTTACGACCGGTCAAACCGGAGTCGCCGCAAGGACCGCCGATTACGAAACGGCCCGTGGGATTTACAAAGAACTTGGTATCCTTGTCCATCAAATCAGCAGG
>JAFYOJ010000057.1 GCA_017560225.1 Clostridia bacterium | reverse complement strand
CGCAATTTGAGTGGTACCGCGGGTTTACAACTCGTCTCAAAAGTAAATTTTGAGACGAGTTTTTTTGTTTTATTCATTGCCAGAAAATACCCCATAAGGCAGGAAAGGAGCAAAAAGAAATGGAGTACAGTTTGAAAGAGGTTGCAGGCAGAATCAAAGACCTGCGAGAAGCTACGGGATATACCCAAGAGGAGTTAGCAAAGTTAACCGGTGTTTCCGTAGAGGATTATAAGGTATTGGAAACCGGCGAGGCCGATTTCAGTTTCACCTTTATTTACAAATGTGCAAAGGCTTGCGGTGTTGAAGTAGTTGATTTGCTGGAAGGTACCAGCACGACACTAACGTCTTTCTCCATCACCAGAAAGGGCGAGGGCCTTAAGATTATTAAGAAGAAAGGCGTTGTATACAACAACTTAGCCCCTAAATTCAAAGATAAACTGGCGGAGCCTTTCTTGGTGAAGTTCCCCTATTTAGCAGAGGAACAGAATGCACCTATGCAGCTCAATTCCCACAACGGTCAGGAATTTGACGTCATTGTGAAAGGTTCTTTGAAAGTGCAAGTAGGCGACCACGTAGATATTCTTAACGAAGGCGACTCTATTTTCTATAACAGTTTAATCCCCCACGGTATGATTGCAGCCAGCGAAGGCGGCTGTGAATTCCACGCCATCGTTTTGAATCCGCAGGACGGTCAAGTCAGCGAAGAGTATCCGGAAGCGCCTTTTATCGCTGCCAAAGTGGCCGCATCGGAAGAAAAAGCGGAAACCGTTGCTGACAAGTTTGTAACCTCCACCTACGACGAGAAAGGTGTGTTTAACGGCATCGCTTTCCATAATGAAGATAAGTTCAATTTTGCTTTTGACTGCGTAGATGCAATTGCACAGAAAGATCCAGACAAGCTCGCTATGTTGTGGGTAGGAAACGATAAGAAAGACCGCCGTTTTACCTTTAGCGATATGAAACGCTATTCTGAGAAAACTGCAAACTACTTTGAGTCCTTGGGCATCCGGAAGGGCGATACGGTTATGTTGGTATTAAAGCGTCATTACCAGTTCTGGTTCTGTATGCTGGCCCTGCATAAGATCGGCGCCATCGCCATCCCCGCAACCAACCAATTGGTAGAGCACGACTTCACCTACCGTTATAAAGCGGCGCAGGTTAAAGCCATTGTTTGCACCGCGGACGGCGACGTTGCAACAGAAGCCGAGAAAGCCGCAGCAGAATTCCCCGGTATGGTAAAAATCATGGTGGGCGGTCAGCGTGATGGTTGGCGTGATTTCAACGTAGAAATGGAGCGTTTCAGCACCCACTTCTTCCGCAATGAGTTAACACCTTGCGGCGATGATCCGATGCTGATGCTTTTTACCTCCGGCACCACCGGCTACCCCAGAATCGCCACCCACTCTTATAAGTACGCACTGGGTCACTACCCTACTGCAAGACACTGGCACAACGTAAATCCCAACGGACTTCATTTCACCATTTCCGATACCGGTTGGGGAAAAGCGCTGTGGGGCAAACTCTACGGTCAATGGCTGTGTGAGGCGGCTGTGTTCACCTACGATTTTGACCGTTTCCATTCAGAGGACATTTTACCCTTGTTTGCTAAGTACAACATCACCACTTTCTGTGCGCCGCCTACGATGTACCGCTTCTTCATCAAGGAAGACCTGTCCAAATACGATTTGTCCTCCATTGAGTATGCGACTACTGCCGGCGAAGCGTTGAATCCGGAGGTGTTTAATCAGTTTAAGAAGGCAACGGGCCTTACCATTATGGAAGGTTTCGGCCAGACAGAAACCACTTTGTCTATCGCAAACTTTGTAGGTTCTACACCGAAGATTGGTTCTATGGGTAAACCCAGCCCCTTGTACGACGTTGTGGTACTGGATCCCGACGGCAATCCTTGCAAGACCGGTGACACGGGCGAGATTTGTATCCGCACTCGCGATGGCGTTCCTTGTGGTTTGTTCATCGGCTATTATTTAGACGAAGAGAAGACCCGGGACGTTTGGCACGACGGTTATTATCATACCGGCGACCAAGCGACCATGGACGAGGACGGCTACTTG
>JAFYOJ010000056.1 GCA_017560225.1 Clostridia bacterium | reverse complement strand
TTGAATATTGTATTTGTGTTACTGCTGGGGATGGATGTAGACGGTGTTGCGTGGGCAACTACAATTTCTCAGGTGCTTTCTGCGGTGCTGGTTGTTCGGGCGCTGATTTTGCGGCAAGACGCTTGTCGTTTGAAGTTGAAAGCCATGCGTTTTTATAAAGAGCCGATGCTGAAAGTACTGAAGATCGGTGTGCCTGCGGGTATTCAGGCGTCTTTGTTCTCAATATCCAATGTTATTATTCAATCCTCTGTGAATAGCTTTGGTGCCATCGTGGTAGCCGGCAATTCTGCGGCGGGCACCTTGGAGGGTTTTGTATATACCACCATGAACTCTTTCCATCAAACGGCCCTGAACTTCGTCGGGCAGAATATGGGGGCGAAACAGTATAAACGAATCCATAAGATTCTGTGGATTTGTTTGGCCTGCGTATTGGTGGTCGGCGCTGTTTGCGGTGGTGGATTCTACTTGCTGGGTCGCCCACTGCTGTCCATCTTTATTTCTGATTCGGCTGCGGCCATTGAATACGGCATGATTCGAATGGCCTTTATCTGCTTGCCCTACTTTGCCTGCGGTTTGATGGATGTGACCACCGGTGCCATTCGCGGTATGGGTGTGTCGGTAACCCCCATGGTGATTACGATTTTGGGTGTTTGCGGACTGCGTGTTGGCTGGATTTATACGGTGTTCCAACTTCCTGCGTACCATACGCTACCGTGCTTGTATTTCTCCTATATTGTTTCATGGACGGTGACGTTCGTGGTGGAATTGGTTGCGTTCTATATCATTTATCGGCGTAAAATAAGGCTGCACTCTTAAACGAACGCAGCCTTTTGTGTTTCTAATAAGATCTATATCAAAGAAGTCATTCCCAAAATGCCGCCTCCGACTTTTGACACCTATCATATGATAGGTGGGTATCCTATGGGAACGTGCAATCTTCCGCTGCCGTGCTCTTTGGGGAGCGGACGGAATTAGCTTGCGGCCTGATTTTGCGTTCGTATCAACTTGGAGTCCCTTTTTTGAGCTGTAGGTTCAAAATACGGATTCTTGTCGAACACCCCAGGAATGTCTCCTGTGAATCATAGTATATCCATTTTACGTGAAAAATTCAACTGATTTTTATTCCCATTTTACCGAAAACTTTCTTGCAACTGCTGTAAATTTCGGCGCATCAAAGATAGGTAAGTTTCACCGGCGTCGAACTCCTCTTTGGTTACGTTGTGGCAAGCGTGCAGCAACGCCGTCTTGGCACCGGTTTCGGCCGCAATGGTATCCGCAATGCGATGCTGGGAAAACTCTACGTAGAACACTGTGGAAATGCCGCGATTGCGCACCGTGTCAATGAGTGCCATCACCGTATTGGCAGAGGGCTCACTTTCATGGGAACAACCGGGAAAAGCGGCGCTGTACGATACCCCGTAGGCTTTTGCAAAGTACATAAATGGAAAACGGTCCCCGAATACCAGCAGACGATCTTCTTCCGGAACGCTTGCCCAAAAGGTGCAAAAATCGTTGTCTAAACTTTCTAATGCTTGTATATAAGCGGCCGCATTGGCTTCCATGGAAGCGGCATCTTCTTCCGATACACCGGGGAGGGTGGAAACGACCGGCGTAAGCCGCTCTACAATTTGGATCACGTTGGCGGGGTTGGTCCACACGTGGGGATCTGCTTCTCCGTGTTCATCCAGAATCAATTCCAGTTCATCCGTTAATGCGAATTTCAGTACTTTCTTTCCGGCGGCCTGTATCAAAGTTTCCGCCCAAGCATCCGCCGCTTGTCCGATATACAGAAACAAATCGGCATCGTGCACCGCCATCATATCGGCGGCGGAGGGGTCGTAGGAATGACTTTCTGTGCCGGGGGAGAGGAGCAAGCGCACGTGGACGCCTTGGCACTCCTTCGTTAAAGTCCGGGCGATGTCGTAGGCGGGAAACGTAGTGGTGACAATTTCTACTTTATTGTTAGAAGCGGACTGGGTGCAGGCGGGTAAAATGGCGCCAAGCAGAACCCCTATAAGCAACAAACAAAGAATTTTACCCGAAAACCTTCTCATAGAAACCTCCTAAATTTGGGGAAGCACACGGCTATCACGAATCAAATCCAAACATTCGGTAAAGCACGGACGCAGGGTGAATGCGTAACAAAATTGTTTCTCCGTAAACTGCCAAACCGGGCTCAATTCCGGACCGCAACTGGCAGAACCGATGCCGGCCTGTTTATAATCAATACGTACGATGGTTTCTTTCCGAGGCGATAGGTCTTTGTTTAACGCACAATCAGTTAAATCTTGGGCGGTATAGTGCAGGGCGCTGCAGGAGAAATGGGGAATCCCCTTAAAGAATAATCCACGGCCTTCTAAATCGCTGACACACAGAAAACGGGTATTTGTATGATTGCCGTTTTCCTGGGGCTTTATGTAATTGGTGAATTCTTGGGTTACGGTGGAATTGTATACGTCCATTCGGCAGTTTGCGTGCATATCTGCATAGGCATTGCCGGGACCCATGCCGAAGTATCGAAGTTGTTCGTTGCCTGCGGGCATGGTAAGCTCAAACCCGAAACGGGGCAAGTTCTTTATTTCATCGGATACTTGCGCGGAAACACTGACAGAGATTTCGCCGTTACCAAAGAATGCCCAGAATACAAAGTAGGAAACGGGCGTAGCTCCGGAGGTGGTTTCCAGGGTGTATGCGGTCACAATTTCTGCGTGGGTCTTGTCTATATTCATAATCCGCAGACTTTGCAGTTTTTCTTGGGCAACATGCAGTTCTTTTTCTTCCCATTCGTATCGAAGGAGACGCTCGTTATCCGTGGGGGCACGCCACAAGGTAAAAGCGGGGGTGCTTGCTAACATTTCGATGCCGTTATATTGTAAAGAAGAAAGTTGTCCTTTGTCTTTGTCGAAAATATAAAAGAAATCTTCCCCTTGAATTTCAATACTATGGCCCCTGTCGTTTACCTGAATGGGTTGCATGTGGGCCGCCGGCATACTTTCCGGTTCCGTTTGCTCTACAGGAAGGGGAAGCTGTACAAAGCCCAATTCGTGACCGGCCTGTGCCCAGGACACAGAAGTTTTGGTTTTGAAAATAAAATCAATAAAATACTCCTCATAGGAAAGTTCCGGTAAATGATAGGGGACTGTCACTGTTACAGTTTGGTGGGGTGGGCAGGTAACATTTAAAGTGCCTTCTTCTTGAATACCACTTTGATTGGAAACGCGCCATATAATTTCTACTTGACTTAAATCCGTGAAATCGTAGCGGTTTGTAAGTGTAAAGTTTCTGGACTTGGCATCTTTATCCGATACTTGTACGGGACAAATGACCTGTTTCAATTCCAGTAATCCGGTGCCGGGGATTCGGTCCGGATTGACCAAACCGTCCACGCAGAAATTTCCGTCATGGAGCGGTTCTCCAAAATAGCCGCCGTAGGAGAAGAATGGCGTCGAATTGGTTTGGGGTTTGGTGCTTGCGCCGTATTGAGAAAGTGTTGCGGCTGTTGCAGTCAACGGTCCTGCCTCCGTATCACACGTGCGCACGGCATGATCCGCCCATTCCCAAACATTGCCGCCCCAAATGTTGGGGTATTGATAGAAAATTTCCCAATACGCCTGGATATCTCCGGGGCCATTTCCCATGGCGTGGGCATATTCGCACAAATAGAAAGATTTGAAAGCTTGTTCGCCCATTTCATTGCAGTAATCCACGGAGGCGTACATACGACTGTATACATCCACGCAGGCTTCGTGCTCACCGGCACCTTCGTAGTGAACCAACCGGGAGGCGTCCCGCTTGTGGGTCCAATGGGCCATTTTACGATGATTCTCGCCCATAAAAGATTCGTTTCCTAAAGACCAGATGATGACACAGGCATGATTCTTGTCCCGCTCCACCATTCGCTCCATGCGGTCCAAATAAGCCTCTGTCCAATCCGGATGGTTGGTTAAATAATTGGGGTCGTGATAAAAATGCATTCCATGGGTTTCCAAATCCGCTTCATCCAACACATAGAACCCATAATAGTCGCATAACCGATAGAACATAGGCGTGTTGGGATAATGGGAAGTACGAATGCAGTTGATGTTGTGTTGTTTCATCAAAATCAATTCCCGCTCGATGGTCGCAATAGGCGTTACGTGGCCTAAATCGGGGTGGGTGTCGTGACGATTGACCCCTTTGAGTTTCACCGGTCTGTGATTGATCAAAAGCTCGCCCTGTGTACCAATCTCTACCGTTCGCAAACCTACATTCACCGGAATCACTTCGCCATGATAGGAAAGCAGCAGGGTGTACAGATAAGGATCCTCTGCGGTCCAATTTCTCGGGTTGGTGATGGTAAAATGAAGCTTTGCCCCACCTTCTTGTACCTGCACGTCCGTTTGCCCGATCTTCTCCCGTGCCCAATTATATAATTCAGCACTGAGCAATCCGGAAGCTTCGGGCTGATCTGCACGTACTTCTACCTCTAAGGTATCTAAAGTGGTGTGGACAAAGAAATCACGAATATGGTTTTGAGGACGTGCCAATAAATATACGTCCCGGAAAATACCGGAAAGCCGATAGAAATCCTGGTCTTCTAAATATGTTGTCCAAGCATATTGCCATACGGTCACGGTGATTTGATTGGTGCCTTCTTGCAAGTAGTTGGTAATTTCGAACTCGGAAGGCAAGTGGGCGCCTTGGGATTGCCCCACGTACGTGCCGTTGATGTCAACGGTAAAATAGGTATCCACACCGTCAAAATTCAAATAGATTCGACGACCTTTCCAATTGGTTGGCAAGGTGAAATTTCTCTTGTAAACGCCATAAGGATTCTCTTCCGGAATGTGCGGAGGGTCCAGGGGGATGGGGTACGTTACATTGATATAAGCCGGCTTTCCGTACCCGTACATTTGCCAAGAACCGGGTACCTTAATCTTGTCCGGCGTCGTGTTACCGCAATAATAGAAATCCCAATCGCCGTTTAGCCGTTTATAATAACCGTGGTATTCGGACAAACCCTCGGATCCGGCATGGGCACCATTCAGTGCATTGCATCTGCAATGATAGGGAATGTACCAACTTCTTGCCGGCTCTTTGTTTTGATGCAAAATCTTGGGATTTTCTAAAAATACTGGATTCATGATAACTCCTTGTGGATCGAATATTCTTGGGGAAATTATACTATAAAAAATGTTGTATGAAAAGTTGAAAATTGTTGAATTTTTGCGATTTTCGGTATTGTGTTTTACTGTGTAAAAATGCTATAATACCACCGTATGAAATTTTGAAAGGAGTTACATATAATGAACTACTCACATGAAGTACAAAATATGTGCCCGCTTGCTAAAGGTACATATCACGGTCCTGCTCCGATTCCCGAAGAGGGCAAATGGGTTCAGGTTAAGGAAGTTAAAGATATTTCCGGTCTTACACACGGTATTGGCTGGTGCGCACCGCAGCAGGGCGCTTGTAAGCTTACGCTGAACGTTAAGGAAGGTATCATCGAGGAAGCTTTGGTTGAGACCATCGGCTGTTCCGGTATGACTCACTCCGCGGCTATGGCTTCTGAAATTCTTGTTGGCAAGACTTTGTTGGAAGCACTCAACACAGACCTTGTTTGTGACGCTATTAACACCGCTATGCGCGAACTCTTCTTGCAGATTGATTACGGTCGTACACAGACTGCTTTCTCCGAAGACGGTTTGCCCATCGGTGCAGGTCTTGAAGATCTTGGTAAAGGCCTTCGTTCTCAGACC